>JAQCMX010000006.1 GCA_028274885.1 Haloarculaceae archaeon | reverse complement strand
GCCTCCTCGTACTCCCGTTTTGGGATTTCCCTTTTGTCGTCTACATCGAACTCACCCGCGGGGATGTACATCGAGACCGCCATGGCTGGCAGATCAAAGAAGGTTGCCTCCACCGCTGCACTCACAGTTCCCGATCGACCGAGGACTGCCGCGCCGAGGTTCCCCCCGCAGTTACAGCCCGCGATCACGAGATCAGTTTCGGGGACGAGCGAGGTAAGGCCGGCTACGACACAGTCTACCGGCGTCCCGTCGATGACGTAGCCCAGCTCGTGCTCACGCACCGAGACTGCATTCGAGATGGCGCGTCCGACAGCGCTTTGATCCTCCGCGGGTGCAACAGCGGTCACAGAGGCGATGTCCTCAAGCGCGTCCGAGAGCGCACGGAGCCCTGGCGCGTCGATGCCGTCGTCATTTGTCAGTAGAATATCCGGCCCGGGCATAATTTATCAATATATTCGGGGCGGTATCGGCAAGAAGCTGGCGTTTGTAAGTTCCGCTCGCAGGCTGTGGGGTCAGGCCGGCTGCCGGTCCACGATGGTCTCACCGTCGACGACGAGATTGTAGGCCCCCTCCGCCTCGTTCCAGAGCACGAGCACGTTCTCGAACCAGAGCAGGCCCCCGTACCCGGCATCAACGAGGTCACCGTTAAGCCCGGATCGGTCGGTCAGGACGGCGAAGTGATCGGTCCGTTCGCTTCCGTCGCCGATCAAAAATAGTGGATTCCCGCCCTCAGAGAGGTCGTGGCTCAGCTTGATCGCCACACAGTCGATCCTGTCGGTCACGTGACGGTCCATCTCGGCCATCCGTGCGACCGTCCGCTGGTCGGGCGTGTACTCGACTGCGACCGTCTCGTCCGTTCGCAACAGCGAAACGGCATACTGCACGTCTGCGTTGACAAACTCCCTACTTCCGGGTGATCGCTCTGTGTCCGCCGGCGTGTCACTCGCTTTGTCTCCCGGCCCGTGGGCCGGCTGTTCGGACCGATCACCTTCGTCGAGACGGCGCTGGAAACTCGGCACATCGATCGGCGGTTTCCGGTCAAACGACCAGCACCTGCTTTCCGGACTTGCATTCGGCCACAGTCGCACCGTCGGGGCATAGACAGTCGCGCCAGCCGTCCGTTCGAGTTCGCGCTCGATCTCCCGCAGTCCCGTCGCCGTATTACGATCGGCGGGGGCGATCGCCACGAGCGTCCCGTCGGGCTCGAGCCAGTCCAGCAGTTTCTGTCCCACCGCCACCGGATCCGAGAGCTCAGAGAGGACGTTCGCACAGAGGATCAGGTCGAACGAGCCGGTCGGTTCGAACACCTCGACCGGTCGCTCGTGGACGGTCGTGTGGACGTTTCGTCCTGTCTCCTCGAGCAACGATCGCAGCACCGACACGGCCTCGCTGGGTTCGAGGGCGTGATAGTCGACGAGCGCGTTCTCCGGGACGAACGCGTCCAGGCCCAGTGCGGGGCCGCCGACACCGGCACCGACATCCAGCACGCGCAGGTCCGACGCGAGCAGGTCGTCAGCGGCTAACTCCCCGAGGACGTACTGTATCGCTGCGAAATACGACGGTACGTGATAGATCGCGTAACCAAGCGCCGTCACCCTGTCGTAGGTCACCGTGCCGCCGTGGAGGTACTGCCGCTTGAAATCCCGGATCACGTTCCGCAGCCGATCACCCGAACGCCCGTTCGGCCAGCCCGGTCCAAACGCCTCGACGAGTAGCTCTGCCACCCGGCGTGTCACCGACTCGGGTAGGCGATCGACCCCGTCGAACTCGACGGAGAGGGGTCTATCCGGCGCAGGTTCGAAGCGCCCGTCGGCCCGCTCGATCAGTCCGAGCCGCGTAGCTTCCGCCCGCAACACCTGCCGGACTGCGGCGGGATGGGGTGTCCCCTCGACGTATTCGTGGATCTCCTCGGGATCGATCGGTCGAACTTCCCTGAGATAACGGGCGTTGTCCCGGATCTGGGACCGCTGGGTGTCGTCCATCGCTACCAGCGTGCCTCGTCGAACAGTTCGTCGAACGTTTCGCGGTCGGCATCCGCAATCTGCTGTGCCGCGTGGGCGACCTCGTCCGCCCCGTCGAAGGCCGCCTGGAT
>JAQCMX010000142.1 GCA_028274885.1 Haloarculaceae archaeon | reverse complement strand
TCCGACGCCCGCGACCGGATCCTGGAGTGGGCCAGCCGGCTGCTAGAGGAACCCGTCGACGCGCTGGAGACCGAGAGCGGGGAAGTGTACAGTACCGTGAGTGGCGACAGCGTCACCTTCGAGGAGATCGGGTACGAATCGACATACGGCGACGAGACCAGAGAACAGATCATGGGCGACGGCCACCATGCGACCGACGAGAGCCCACCGCCGTTTGGCGCGCAGTTCCTGTCGGTCGTCGTCGACGAGGAGACAGGGGAGTTCGAGATAGAGAGACTCGTCTTCGCTGCCGATTGTGGGGTCGCGATCAACCCGCCGCTCGTCGAGGGCCAGATCGAGGGCGGCCAGCACATGAGCCTCGAGTACGCCACCAGCGGCACACTCGGGTTCGACGAGTCGGGACACCCCGAGACGGTCGGCTTTCGCCAATACGGGATGCCCCGGACGACCGACCATCCGCCAATGGAGACACTCCTGGTGGAAACCCACGAACCGACAGGTCCCTTCGGCGCGAAGTCAATCGGCGAGTTGCCAACGAACGGCGTTCCACCGGCATTGAGCAACGCCATCCGGGACGCGGTCGGCGTCCGACTGACGTCCATCCCGATCACCCCAGAGGATGTCAAACGCGGGCTAGACAAAGTGAACGAGCCATGAGTGACTCGGCACACATCGGCATTCTCCTGACTGGAGGGCCTTTCGATAGTCAGCGCTGGCGCACCGCATACGAGCTCGGCCGTGCCGCGCTCGATCGTGGTCACGACGTGTCCTACTTCAATTACCTCGACGGTGCGCTCGTCCCCGTCGCCGACCAGGAGTTTCCAGGGTGTGCGGAGTCGGGACTGTACGACGAGATGCCAACCGAAAAGTTCCAGAAACTCATCGACGACGGGGCGACGGTGCTTTGTTGTGGGCTCTGCGTGCGTGCCCGCGGTATCGACCCCGATCGGGATTACCCGGCGGGGGTCGAACTGGGGCTGTTGCCGGATCTGGCGGATATCGTCGGCGAGGCGGATCGGGTGATCTCACTATGAGGGTCCCGGAGGTACCCACAGCATGAAACAGTCAGTCGCAGTGTTGCTCACCCGTGCACCATACGGCCGCGTGCACGTGCCCGAGGGGATGCGTGCTGCACGTGGCGTCGCGGCCGGGTTCGACCGCCACGACGTGACGGCCGTTTTCACACAGGACGGCGTTTACGCCGCCAGAGCGGCCGTCGACCGCGATGCACTGAATCTTCCCGGTCATATCGACGACCTGTTCGCCGAAGACGGGCGGATGGTCGTCGACGGAACCGCGATGGCCCGGCGGGACATCCCGCCGACGGAGATCGCACCGGACATCGACGTACTCGACGGTGCCGAGATAACTGCACTGCTGCGAGAGGTAGACCACACCCTGGATTTCTGATAATGCTCCTGCTCGTCGACAAACCCATGGCGGAAATCGCGCTCCGGACAGCGGCTGACGAACCGACCGCCACCGTCGTCTTGTTACAGGACGGCGTGTTGCTCGATCCGGATGTTGACTGTCCGGTGTACGCCGTAGCGCGTGACCTCGAGGTCCGTGGTATCACACCACCGGCGGATGTGGAACCGATACGTTACGACGAACTGATCGAGCGGATCGTAACAGAGGAGGTCAGGTCGTTCGTATGAGTCGGTTCGAAGACATCACCGAGATGTTAGAACGTGGCGAGTCGGCTGCGCTCCTGACGGTCGTCGAGACGTCGGGGAGTGCACCGCGGGACGTGGGGACGCGCATGGTCGTCACCCGGGACGACACATACGGCACCATCGGCGGCGGCACTGTCGAGGGACTCGCAATCGACAAAGCACGTGAGGTCCTGACCGGGGATTCGGCCCCTGGGATCAGATCCTACGACCTCGAGCGTGGCGGGAACACCGGAATGGTCTGTGGCGGTGCAATGGACGTGTTCATCGACCGAGTTCAGGGCCAGCCACGCCTACACATCGCCGGCGGCGGTCACATCGGACAGGAGGTCGCCGCGCTCGGGGTCGAACTCGGCTACCGTGTGACTGTCGTAGACGACCGCGAGGCCTACGCCGACCCGGACCTGTTTCCGGACGCCGTCGACGTCCACCACGGTGACTACCGTGACCGACTGTCCGAGGCACCGATGACATCGGAAACCGCAGTCGTGGTCGCGACCCGATCGAGTACCTTCGACGCCGACGCGACCGCGGCGGGACTCGACGGGGACGCCGGCTACGTCGGGGTCGTCGCCAGCGAACAAAAGGGCAAACATATCACCGATTCGCTCGTCGAAGAGGGATACAGCCGGGTCGAGCTCGCCTCCGTCCGATCACCGGTCGGACTCGACCTGGGGGGTGGGAGTCCCGCCGACATCGCACTCGCGATTCTGGCGGAGATATCGCTGGATCGTCACGCCGCTTCCGGTGACCGGGCGACCCGTCTCGACCTCGACGACCTCGTCATCCTCCGTGGCGGCGGGGACCTCGGAAGTGGCGTCGTCTACCGCCTGCACCAGGCTGGATATCCGGTCGTTGTCACGGAGGTGTCGGAGCCGACGGTGGTCCGTCGTGCCGTCGCCTTTGGAACGGCAATGTACGAGGGGACAGTAACCGTCGAAGGCGTCGTCGGCCGCCGCGCGGAGAACCTTGCGGAAGCGATCGAACACCTTGCGGCCGGCGAGGTTTCGGTCATCGAGGACCCCGAGGGGACGGCCATCGACCGACTCGACCCAGCCGTCGTGGTCGATGCGATCATGGCAAAGGGAAAAACCGACACCGGAACCCGCCGCGACGACGCAAACGTCGTTGTCGGACTTGGACCAGGGTTCGAGGCAGGCGAGGATGTGGATGCTGTCGTCGAGACGGACCGCGGTCACAGGCTTGGGCGGGTGTACTACGAGGGAACGGCCAGCGAGTACGACGGCGAACCGGGCGAACGCCGCGGATACACGCACGAACGAGTCTTTTACGCACCGACTGACGGGCGCTGGGAGACCGCCGTCGACATTGGTGATACGGTGACAGCGGGCGAGACGGTCGGTCGCATCGACGGAACGCGGGTCGAAACCGAGATCGGGGGGCTCGTTCGCGGTCTGGTCGCATCGGGTATCACCGTCTCTGCGGGGACAAAACTCGGTGATACGGACCCCCGGGGCGAGGATGTCGATCCGGCGGAGATATCCGACAAGGCGCTCTGTCTCGGCGGTGGCGTGCTTGAGGCGGTGTTGTCGCTGCGCTGAACTGTCAGTCCGAGACTGGTTCGAGCGAAAGTGTGGTCGTGTCGACACCAGTGCCGTCTGTTACGTGGCCGACACGGGAATGAAATACGCCCTCGGCACGGAGGCTTTCCTCGAAGGCCGTCGTCTCCGAGGTCGGGACAGAAACTAAAAGACCGCCGCTGGTTTCGGCACTTTCCCCGTCCTCGAGCCCGTAGCCAAAGAGAGCGGAGAGTTCGGGTGTCCCCTCGATGACCGGCGCGTCGGTGAGTTCGATGCCGACGTTGGCCCGTTCAGCGAGGGTTCGTGCCTGACCCGCCAGACCGAATCCGGTGACATCAGTTGCCGCGCTCGCATGCTCGCGGGCGACGACCGCCGCCTTTGTGTTTGGCGTCGTCATCCACTCGATCGCGTCGGCCCCAATGTGGTCGATCGGACGGTCTGTTTGGTTCCCGACCGTCTCCGCGAACTCGCTCTCCTGGACCCGAAGCGCCCCGGTCGCGGGCTGTGTGCCAAGCGGTTTTGTCAGATAAAGGTTGTCGCCAGGTGTCGCTTCAGACATCGACAGCAGGTCGTCGGGGTGGACCGTGGCCGTGACCGCGCCACCGGCGAGTGGCCACGGGTTGTGGATGGTGTGGCCGCCGGCGACGACGCCGTCCATCCCGGTGAGCATCGCCGTCATACCGGAAAGAATCGACGCGGAGACGTCGGTCAGTCCCTGTGGAACCCCGAGGACGACCAGGCAACTCAGGTTTGCTGTGGCACCGGTTGCGAACGCATCGCTGGCAGCGTTACAGGCCGCAATCCGACCGAACTCGAAGGGGTCGTCGACGACGGGTGTAAAGTAATCGAGCGTCTGAACCAGTACCGTCTCTCCGTCGAGTTGCCGTGCAGCTGCGTCCTCACCGACGCCAAGGAGTAGTTCCGGGGTTGGCTCGTCGGCTCCGGCGGTCGCAAGCAGATCCTCGACCTCGCGCTGGCCGACCTTGCACGAACAGCCGTGCAGTTCCGCATATTCGGTCAACTGGTCGCTCATGGTGGCCAGTCCTCAAGCACCCGGATCTGTAATCTAAACCGCTCGTCCGTGTCGTCCAGTACCTGCACGTCACAGCCGTGTTTCTCACAGGTTCGTTGCAGATTCTCCTTGGCGGGCGGGAAATCACCGGTGACGACGAGTTCGTCACCCGGGTCGAGGTCGTCCAGTCGACGGCGGACGATGAGGGCAGGGCGCGGGCACACTTCCCCGACGACGTCAACCTCCTCCATATACGATTGTAGGCCACGAGACCGCTTAACGGTACTGGTTGTCTCAACGCCGCCCCCGGTACGCTGAAGCCTCTCCCGGACTGAGAGAGGGGCATGGATCTGGCGAGCGCGCTCGAACTCGGCGAAGAGGAGTGTGTCTCTTTCGTGGGTGCTGGGGGCAAGAAGACGGCGATGGCCGAACTCGTTCGCGAGGGGACCGAGCGCAACCGATCAGTTGGTTACACGACGACGACACACATGCCTCCCCCGGACATACCCCTGGTCGTTGCACACGGGTCGGAGATTGTCGGGCGGGTGCAAGACCACACGCCCCCGGTTGCGTTCGCGTCTCGCTGGGTCGACGATCCTGAGCGTGTCCCGGAGAAAGTCCGTGGGTTCGAACCCGGTACGATCGATTCACTCGTCGGGACGTTCGACTGGTTGGTGGTCAAGGCAGACGGTGCCAGGCAGCGGGAGTTCAAAACCCCGGGAGTAGACGAACCCGTCGTGCCGGATCGGACGACACTTGTGGTCGTCGTCGCATCGGTACAGGCAGTTGACAGACCGCTGACCGCCAAGCGGGTTCACCGGCCGGAACTGACAGCCGATCTAGCCGGACTCGCCGTCGGTGACAGACTCACCCCTGGGGCCGCTGGGGCTGTGCTGGCCAGCGAGGACGGTTGGTCACAGGAAGTTCCGAACGGAAGCGAGGCCGTCGTCATGGTAAACAAGGCGGACTCCCGATCAGCTCGCGAGACTGCCACGACCGTTGTCGAACAGACACTCTCACGATCGAGCCGGTTTGCACACGGGCTCGTTACGTCGTTTCGAACAGGGACCTGGGACCGGATCGATCCGTGATGGTTCGATAAAGTGAGCGCGGGGAGAATGGGACACGAAGGCGACGATTGGACAGATGGACTGTTCCGTCAATGTTTTATTACCGTCTTGCAAGTTGTACGCATGGGTGCGACCCAACGGAAAGTGATCGATGCGCCGGTGTTTGAAGCCATTGGAGAGACGCCCCTCGTCGAGATCCCTTCGGCGAGCGAGGAGGTGTCCGCGACGATTTACGGCAAACTGGAGTATTTCAACCCGACCAGCAGCATCAAAGATCGGATCTACCACGAGATGATAACCGAAGCGGTCAGGCGCGGTGATCTCGAACCGGGGATGGAGATCATCGAGTGTTCGACGGGGAACGCAGGGATCGCCTGCACGTTCGTCGGGACCCGACTGGGATACGACGTGACAATCGTGATGCCCGAGGGGATGAGCGAGGAACGGAAGAAGGTGATCCGAGCACTGGGGGGCGACCTCGTCGAGACACCTGGCGGCGAAAGTGATGTCGACCTCTCGATGGAGCGTGTCGAGGAGATGCTTGCAGACTCCGAGAACACCTGGTTTCCAAACCAGTTTGCGAACCCGGACAATCCGGCGGCCCATCGTGCGACGACTGGCCCGGAGATTGCCGATCAACTCGGTACGGCCCCCGGTGCATTCGTCGCCGGGCAGGGAACGGGTGGCACCGTGACCGGCGTCGGCCGGCACTTTGATTCTGTCGACGCAGGGACAGCCATGTACGCTCTCGAACCCGCAGAGGCACCAATCCTCTCGTGTCGCCAGTGGGGCACACACGAGATCGAGGGGATCGGGGATGGCTTCATCCCGGAGAATCTTGACCCCGAGCTGATGGACGGGGTTGTTACCGTCAGAAGCCACGATGCGCTCGATCGTGCCCGCGAGTTGCATCAAACGGAAGGTCTGTTCTGTGGGATCTCCTCGGGTGCGAACGTCGAGGGGGCGATTCGGCTCTCGGAGGCCCGTCCGGACCTGGACACTGTCGTGACGATTATCTGTGACACTGGTCATCGGTACTTCACGACGCGACTGTTCGAGCCGGACCACGAAATCGACGTGCCAGACCGAGATCACCCCCTCGACGAGTACACGCGCGAGATACTCGATGCCCACCAGGACGACTGGCACATCATCGACTGACGACGATGTCCTCGAAGATCGGAGCCGCCCTGCTCGCGGCCGGACAGGGTGAACGGTTCGCGTCGGGGAACAAACTCCTGGCCACGGTCGATGGATCGGCCATTGTCGCCCGCGCAGCAGCGACACTTCGTGCCTCGACGGTCGACGAGACTGTCGCAGTTCTGGGCCACGATGACGACCGTGTCCGCGAGACGCTGCCAGCCACCGAGACGGTGCTGAACGAGCGCTACCACGAGGGCCAGAGTACGTCGGTCACAAGAGCCGTCGCCGTCGCCCGCGAACGGGGATGGGATGGGACGGTGTTCATGCTGGGTGATATGCCGTTTGTCGACCCGGAGTCGGTCGATGCTGTCGTCGAAACGTACCTGGACGAGGGTGAAACGATCTGTGCGCCTGCGTACGAGGGCAAGCGCGGTAACCCCGCTCTGTTCGATAGTCGGCACTACGAGACACTGGCAGCGGTGACCGGCGACACCGGTGGTCGTTCGCTCATCGAGGCCGAGGGCACACTGGTCGCGGTTGAGGATCCAGGTGTCCGACAGGATGTCGACTGTCGCGCGGACCTCGAACGGTACGGTCACTGAAACTCAGTTACGCTGTCCGCCTCGTGACCGCCAACCCGGCGCCAAATGCTGATATCGTTCACTGGACTCGACCTGTTTGCTCTTACTGACAGGTTGTAATATCTGCCCTCGGGGGAATATATATATGTTCCTGTCCGAAAATACCGCTACGGAATGGCAATCCACGCGACCCTGTGTCCGCAGACAGCCATCTTCGATGACAACCGAACAAACAAAGACCCTTTCCCACAGTCATGATCAATACCGACACGATACTCGAACTCGACGGCATTACCAAACGGTTTGATGACGTCGTCGCCAACGAAGACATCGACCTCTCCGTCCGTCGCGGCGAAGTACACGGCCTGCTTGGCGAGAATGGTGCTGGAAAAAGCACGTTGATGAACATCCTGTATGGGCTGTATAGCCCGACAGACGGCACGATACGGTTCAACGACAAAGAGCGGTCGTTTTCCTCGCCGGAGGACGCCATAGAGGCCGGCATCGGTATGGTACACCAACACTTCATGTTGATCCCGCGCATGACCGTTCTTGAAAACGTCGTCCTCGGGGAACGCGAGTCCCCTGAGGGGGTCGCGAGTGTCAACGGCATCGCGGGGTCGGTGCTTGGCATGTTCTCCCGAGGCCGGGAGACCCCGCGGGAGCGAGTCGAATCGCTCGCCGAGGAGTACGGGCTGGCGGTCGACCCTGATGCGAAAGTCTGGGAACTCGATATCGGCGAACGACAGCGCGTGGAGGTGCTGAAAGCCCTCTACCGCGACGTTGATCTGCTGATTCTCGACGAACCGACGGCCGTGTTGACACCCAAAGAATCCGAACAGATGTTCCAGACGATTCGGCAACTCGTCGACGAGGGGTTGACGGTCATTTTCATCACGCACAAGCTGTGGGAAATAGAGAACATGGCAGATAGAGTGACAGTTCTCCGGGACGGAAGGAAAATCGATACGGTCGAGACAGAGTCGGTAACGCAGGGCGAACTGGCGGAGATGATGGTCGGTCGCGAGGTGCTCATCCGGATGGACAAGGAACCGGTCGAACCCGGCGATCCGGTTCTGGAGGCGACAGGTATCACGGCCCGCGACAGCAGGGATGTGCGCACGCTCTCGGGTGTCGACGTGACGGTTCACGAGGGTGAGATTGTCGGGGTAGCCGGCGTGAGTGGCAACGGCCAGCGAGAGCTCGCCGAGTGCCTGTTCGGCTTCAGAGACCTCGAAAACGGCAGCATCAGCGTGCGCGGCGAGGACCTGACCGAAAGTCCGCCAAAGCGGTTCATCGAGGCCGGCGTCTCGTTCGTGCCAGAGGACCGGTACGAACACGGCTGTGCGCCTGAACTGAGCGTGATGCACAACAGTTCCGTCAAGGATTACCGGAACGGCAAGTTCGAGGGCACCGCTGGTCTCCTCGATTACGAGAAAATGGAGACGTACTCCGAGGGGCTCGTCGAGGAGTTCGACATCAGGGGTGTCTCCAGTGTCACGGAGACCGAGGCGGGGGAGCTCTCGGGAGGAAACCTGCAGAAGCTCATTCTCGGCCGGGAGATGAACCAGGAACCGAATCTGCTCATCGCGAACCAGCCGACACGCGGCGTCGACGTCGGCGCGATCGAGAACATCCGGAAACTCATGCTCGAACAGCGACAGAACGGCACCGGGGTGTTGCTGCTCTCCGAGGACCTCGACGAACTGCTGGACGTGAGCGATCGGATCCTCGTCATCTATGAGGGTGAGTTCGTCCACGAGACACGACCCGAGGAGACGGACAAGTGGGAACTCGGGATGTACATGTCCACCGGTGAGTCACCGGCCGAAGAGAACGCACAGGTAATCGAGGAGATCCAATGAACGTCTCGGTTGATCTCACCAGCCGGGAGTCGATCCCCAGCTGGCTCGCCTACGGCGCACCGATTTTTACCATCGTTGCCGCACTCGTTGTCACCTCAATACCGTTGCTCTGGGAGGATCTCAGTCCGCTCGATGTGTACACCGAGCTGTTCGTCGGGACGCTGTCCGACGTCGCTGGGATCTCAGACGTCCTCAGGATCGCGCTCCCGCTTTTTTTGGCCGGACTGGCGGTCTACATCCCTCTCAAAGCCGGAATCTGGAATATCGGTGCGGAGGGTCAGATCTTTGTCGGTGCCACAGTCTGTGCGTACATCGGGCTGAACGTACAGTTGCCGTCGTACGCGCTGATCCTGTTGATGATGGTGGCCGGTGGCTTCGTCGCCGGTCTCTATGGCGCGATTCCCGGCTATCTACGGGCCAAACACGACGTAAACGAAATCATCTCGTCGCTGATGCTGACGTTCGCAGCAACGACGTTTTTGGGCTATCTGCTCCGCGGCCCGATGCAAGGCAGTGGCGGTCAGACCGCGACTGAAAGCCTGCCAGACAGGGCTGAACTTCCAACCCAGTTTCCCCTGGTCGGGGAGATCCACCCCCGGTTACACGTCGGGGTTGTTTTGCTTGGTATCGCTGTGGCTGTGACGTACATTCTTATGACCAAGACGCGACTGGGCTACGAGATCACGTTCATCGGAGCCAATCCCGAGGCAGCCATCCAGGCCGGCATCAGCAAGTACAGGATTTATATCATCAGTTTCTTTTTTGGGGGCTTTCTGGCTGGTCTCGCCGGTGTCGCGGAAATCTCCGGGGTCTACGGCCGCCTGTTCGAGGACTTTTCCCCGGGATACGGCTTCACCGCAATCGCCGTTGCACTGCTCGGTCGGAACGGCCCGTTCCGGGTACTGCTCGCAGCGCTTTTTTTCGGCCTCCTCAGAGCCGGTGGAACGACAGTCTCGGTCAGCTTCCAGGTTCCATCGGCACTGGTCGACATCATCGTCGCGCTCGTCATCCTGTTTTTACTCGCCGCCGAGTTCCTCAAGCAGTATCGGATCAGTGTTGATCTCGAACGCGAGTCAGAACCGGAGACGAGCCCTGGAACGGAGGAGCCAGTATGAGTCTGCTTTCGGGGATCGCCGAGTCGACGGTTAGGCTTGCGACGCCACTCCTGCTGGCCGCGATGGGCGAAGTCGTCGCCGAACGAAGTGGGGTCCTGAACCTCGGCGTCGAAGGGATGATGCTCAGCGGCGCACTCGTGGGCTTTGCAGCGACGGCCGTCACTGGCAGTGCGGTTATTGGCTTTTTTGCTGGCGTCATCGCCGGGATGTCTCTCGCACTCGTGCACGCGTTCCTGTGTGTCTCACTGAAAGCCGACCAGGTGATCAGCGGCATCATGATCACACTGCTCGGGACCAGCCTCACAACCTACTTTGGGCAAAGCTGGACAGGTGAGAACATCGACGGGTTCAGCACGATTGCAATCCCTGCCCTCTCGGAGATCCCGGTGATCGGGAAGGCGCTTTTCGCCATTACGATACTCGATTACCTGGCCCTGTTGCTCGTCCCGGTCGTCTGGTACCTTCTGTTCCGGACCAACATCGGCGCCGAAATCTTCGCCGTTGGGGAGGACCCCGAGACGGCCGATACGGCGGGTGTCTCGGTCTTCCGGATCCAGTACGCCTGTGTTCTGATCGGCGGTGCGTTCGCCGGTGCTGGCGGGGCACAACTGTCGCTCGCGTTCACGAAATTTTGGACCTCGGAGATGACCACCGGTATCGGCTGGATTGCTGTGGCACTGGTCATCTTCGCGCAGTGGCAGATCTGGCGTGTGGTCGTCGGCGCCTACCTGTTTGCCGCGATTGATGCCCTCTCGATTCGATCACAGGGATCGGTCGACGGTCAGCTGCTCGGGCAGGAGGTGCTTACGGATCTCGTGAACTTCCTTATCAATCCACAGGTGATGGAGACGTACCCCTATATCGCAACGATCCTCGTGCTGTGGTACGTGATGCGTCAGGGCAATCTCAACGAACTCGGCGCACCACGGGCGATGTTACAATCCTACAGTCGCGAACAGGATTGACCGCTGACGATCCTGTGCTGTAGCGATAAAAATTAAAATTCGGTTGGTATCTACGAGGGATCCTCTACGCCGTCGATGTTATCGATACCGTCGGCAAAGCCGCTAAAGCCCTCTGTTCCGGGGACGAAATCGAGCAGAATCTCTTCGTCCGTCCACTCCTCTATCTGGGTGCCACTCCAGACGATGTCGTCCGCAGCGTCGTCGCTTTCCATCATGTCCTCCTTGATACCTTCGACCTCGCTGATAACGTCGTCGGGGACGTCGGGACCGTATTCGTCGAGGACTGTTGCCCCCTTAGCGATACCGGGGAATGTCAGGCCGGCCTCCCACTCGCCCGCCCGGACATCCTCGATGATCGCGCTGTGTGCTACCTCCCACTCGAAGACAGGTGTCGTAAGATAATTGTCACCTGCCTGGTCACCCATCGGGAAGGCATAGCCCGACGCAAAGAGGCCCTCATCTGCTGCTGCCCTGAGTGCTCCGGGCGAGTCCTGGTGCTGGGCCAT
>JAQCMX010000137.1 GCA_028274885.1 Haloarculaceae archaeon | reverse complement strand
GGTTCCCGTACCGCAGCGGTGGGAGATTTGCTGGTTTGTAGACCAGTCGGCATGACCGATCTCCTGGCGTTCACAAGAGTTCCGCTCTCGTCAACGCCGTGAACGGCGGGATTCTCTCGCTGTTAGAGGATAGATCCCCACTGTGGCGACCAGGACATCACCCCCATCAGGCCGACCGAACGTAAGGGTATGCGTTCGTGTCGGGGGACTCGGATGTCGAGAACGGCGGGTGTGATCTACAGCGTGCCGGTGGCGGAGAGCTTTTTATCTCCGATGTGGCGTTAGAAAACAGGTACACCGATCCCACCGATGTTGATAGCGTGGCACCCACCACAGATCAGGGACCCCCGGCGGAACTCGGTGTCACTCGCGGCGAACTGGCCGGGCGAGATGGGCCCTATCCGGGGTCGGAACTCACAGAGAAAACCGAACAGGCGACGATGTGTGACTGCGGCTGGTGGTATTTCAACATCGATTGACCGCGATCCAGCCACACACATCGCGAACACTCGCACCCACAACGATTACCTCCGTACGAGAGCAAATGAGAGTATGGTATCCATAGAGACGTGCAGACGTGACATTCGCGCCCTCCATGCGTTCTTTGTCGATTGGTACGCCGACAAGGCGGATCGCGAGGCCTTCGGCGACTTCGAGCGGGCGCTGGGCGAGGGCTTCGAGATGATAACACCGGACGGGGAGAGACTCGACCGTGAGGCCGTACTGGCGATGGTCGCTGACGGCCGCGGTCGGTACGACCCCGGCGAGTTCGACATCGAGATCAGAGACGTTTCTGTCGTCGCATCGTTCGAAGATCGCACACTGACCCGCTACGAAGAGATCCAGACGGGTCCAACGGGGAGAGAAATCAGAATCAGTACGGTACTGCTGGCACCGGGGCCGGAGCGATCTGTACTCCCGGGAGGACAACCCATCGAGTGGCAGTATCTGCAGGAAACGTGGCTCGGTGGGTGAGAACGATTGCAGGCACTGCTGGTAACTGATGGTGATCATTGGGAGCCTTTCCCACTGCGGTGTCGCTTGGTTCCTCGGCCTGTAAAGCAGCCGATCTGAGACACCCGACCCGAAAATCACCGCAATAACCAGTGTGAGCGATCAGGTGGTCAGGTACGACCGGACCCTGGGGCCGCGATCCGGCAAACGGGATGACACGGGTGATATCCATCATCTCTAGTGGATCGGTGGTGTCGGTGACTGACCGTCCCGAGTAGTTTAATTACGACCGGACAAAGATGGCGTATGAGAGTACTGTTCCACGTGCCGACAGCCGACCTCTTCATCGGAGACACGTCATGAAGGTGGTGGTGCTGGGGGCCGGCTACGCCGGAATTTCGCTCGTACGGAAACTGGAGTCGCGCCTGTCCCCGGATGTCTCGATCACGCTCGTCGAACGCCAGGGGTCACATCTCGTCCAGCACCTGGTCCACCGCGTCATCCGTGCCCCGGAACTGGCAGATCGTCTAATGATACCAATCGACGAGATCCTGACGGAAGCGGCCCATCGCCAGGCGACGGTGACCGACGTGGATCACGATGCCGGACGGGTCGAACTCGAAAACGGCCGGCTGGACTACGACGTTGGTGCCGTCTGTCTCGGTGCACAGACTGCGTTTTACGGGCTACCCGGTGTCGCCGAGTACGGCCAGCCACTGAAAACGGCAGCCGACGCGAGACGAATCCGGGAGCGATTCGGGACTGTACAGGAACAGGCCGGCCGGACAGTCGTCTGCGGAGCAGGGCTGTCAGGTGTCCAACTGGCCGGTGAACTGGCGGCACTTGCAGAGCAAGGGCGACCGGAGATTGTCCTCCTCGAGCAGGCTGGCACTGTCGCTCCGACGTTCTCCGAGCCCTTCCAGTCGGCACTCGCCGAGGAACTGCGGGCGCAGGACGTGCAAATCAAAACTGGACGGGGCGTCGAGCGAGCCGACGAGGAGGCGGTGGAACTGTCCGACGGAACCAGAGTCGCGTACGACCAGTTGGTGTGGGCCGGCGGAATCACCGGACAGGACGCTATGGAGGGAGACCGGCCACAGGTGCGGAGTGATCTGCGTCTGGGCGACCGGACCCTTGGGCTGGGTGACGCCGTCCGGGTGGTGGACGCAAACGGGAAACGGGTTCCCGCGAGCGCACAGGCGGCCACAGGGCAGGCGGCGGTGGCAGCGAGAAACATCTCGCGGCTGGTCGAACACGAGCGCGATAATACCGGGCTCGAACCGCGTCTCGACCGGTACCGATACGATCCACGCGGCTGGCTGGTCAGCGTCGGGGACGAAACCGTGGCGCAGGTGGGCCCGACCGTTCTGCGGGGTGTCACGGCAAAGACGATTAAAGCCACTGTCGGGGCACAGTATCTAACAGATATCGGCACAGTCGAAGACGCAGTGACCTACGTCCGGAAGAAGTTCGTCGACCGTCCCGGAGCCTGATACAGACCGATAGCGCATACCTGCGTCTTCAGGCGCAGGTCGAGCGGTAGGCCCGGCGCAACATTCCCCGTCGGTGGTCGGCCCGGATTTCGTTCGCAATCTTTTTTTTTGCCCGACATAACATAGCATGCTACGGAATCGGTGAGATGCCGGCCCCGAACCACAAGGGGGGGCGA
>JAQCMX010000132.1 GCA_028274885.1 Haloarculaceae archaeon | reverse complement strand
TGCTTTCGATACTCGGGCCGGAGGAGTTTGCCGCGAAACTCGAAGCGACGGATTCTGACCGGACAGACGACAGCCAGGCGGACAGCCCGGAGGAGACAGCCCCAGAGGAGACAGCCTCCGAGGATGAAACAGAGACAACCGACCCGTTTGATTCTGTCAACAAACTGCTCCGCGACCACGACAACAGGTGGCACGAAAGCGACGGCGACATCCCCTACGAGGTCGAACTGCCCGACGGCACCACGGAACCGGCACGGACCAAAGACGACGTGCGACAGCTCCTCTTTCGCCACTACTGAGAGGCAGCGTGTCATAGAAACAGTCACAATTGATTTACTGCGGTGCCACCGGGCGTGAAAATGTTGGAGCAGATATAGTTACAGAGGGCAGTACAAGATACAGAGGATCTATGCAGCGCTACTGCTCATGTAGATTTTGAGTGATTAACATGCCCATACCGAATTTGTATTATACAGTTAAACAGAAATTTCACTGGCGTAGTATCACCTCACAATGTCTCGAAGTGTATCTATTACAGGCGGACTTCGTACGTACACTGCTCTCCGCCTTCTTCACGGCATTCATCCCCTACTTCATTAATTATCGCAGTCTTGATTGCAAACTCAAAGGCAGCTCCTTCAATGAGGCCTTGGTCAAACGGACATGGATACGGATTGTCACAGATGAGCTCTATTCGACCATTATTAAGTTGTTCGGCGTGGTATCCACCCACCTCGCCATTCCGATGATTCCTCTGATACGCCTTGTTGATGGACATAACAGCGTCAGTCGCCGTTTCGATATTCGGTGGCCACACTGTATTTTTGGGTTTATCATCCCCAATTTTCTGGAGCATACTCGGGCCAAACTTTTTATATACTGTTGACAGAGCTGCGAGATTTGCCTTATTTGGATACCATTTATCATCCGTGGGATTGTCCAGCCCATGCCGTGCAAAGATTCGTTTTATTTCACTTTTATTGCCAGGGAAAGAGTTGATCGTTGAATTAATGGAACTGCCTAATACTTCGACGCCATCTTCAATGGGCTCATACCTGGGCACAAATAAGATATGAACTTAAAAAAATAAAAATCTATTTGTTTGTGAGTGCTCATTTATAATATATACCAGCGTGTCATAGAATAGTCCGCATGGTTGTTTGTGTATTCGGAGTCAGCGGTTCTGAGACCGTCATCTCCATTCTCACAGCAGTCGTGCGCTCCACACGAATCACCGTTGGTGCTGTCTAAATATCAGTATTCACAACGGAACGTTTTCTTTCTGACTGGTTCTATAGTCCGTGCACTGGGTGCACGAGCTTCTGAATCCGTTACGGCTTAAAAACAGTAATCGGACCGACCAAAGTGTGGGACTATTCTATGACAGACTCTATATACGGCTACAAGATATGCGAAAATGATTGCTTCCTGACTAGTTCTTTTGTCTCACACCTCGTCTGAATTGGTTTTTCTCTCAGGCGCTGAGTTATGGGTAAGAGACAGCGCTGTATCTTGCACGTGGGTCTTGACAAGACTTGGAGGGGCAGAGCATGCGAAGCTTTCTATAACACGCTCAAGCGGGACTGATCGTCGCCGCCTCGGCCGTGCGAACGCCCGCGATTGGTTGTACAGCGCTTCGCAGACCACATCGAAAGCGATTTTACCCGATGACGAACAGCAGATCACCCATGTCGACGCTCTCGTCCGGGCCGACCGCGACCTGCTCGACCGTTCCCGTGGCCTCGGCGACAATGTCGTTTTCCATCTTCATCGCTTCGAGCACACAGAGGACGTCCCCCGCGGCTACCTCGTCGCCTTCCTCGGCGTTCACCTCGAGGATCGTCCCCTGCATCTCGGCGGTTACTTCCTCCCCCTCCGCGCTCACGGCGGTCGTGCTGTCGTCGTCGTCAGGTCCGGCGTGGGCCGGCCTGGTTGTCGTCTCGGTGTTCGCAGCGTCGATATCGATGGGCGGGGCACCGTGTTCTTCGAGTTCGACCTCGAAGCGCTTGCCGTTGACCTCGACGGTGAACTCGCGTTCGGTGACCTCCTCGTCGGTGTCGGCGGCCGTAGATTCCGTTCCCCACCGCTCCTGTGCGTCCGCGATCCGGCTGTGGTCCAGCTGTTCGTCGAGATACTTCGTTGTGTGGTGGCCGCCGACGAACAGCTCGTCGTCGAGCATCAGTCGGTGAAACGGGATGATGGTGACGACCCCTTCGATCTCGAACTCGGCGAGGGCACGCTTTCCCCGTGCGATGACCTCCTCGCGATCGGCCCCATAGACGATGAGTTTCGCGATCATCGAATCGTAATCGGTCACGAGTTCGTCGCCCTGACGGAGTGCATCGTCTAACCTGACGCCGACGCCACCAGGGGGGTCGTACGTCGAAAGCGCCCCGCCGGTCGCGGGTGCGAACTCCTCGGCGGCGTTCTCGGCGTTGATCCGGAACTCCATGGCGTGTCCTTCGATCTCGATGTCGTCCTGAGAAAAGGAGAGCGCCTCGCCTTGCGCGACCCTGAGTTGCCACTTCACGATGTCGATCCCGGTGATCTCCTCTGTGACACAGTGTTCGACCTGAATACGGGTGTTGACCTCCAGGAAATAGAAACTCGTGTCCGGACCGAGCACCGCACCGTCCTTCCGGTCGAGGTCTTCCTCGACGAGAAATTCGACGGTTCCGGCATTCGTGTAGTCTGCTTCCCTGACGCCACGGCGTGCGGCCTCGCCGATCTGTTCGCGTAACTCGTCGGAAAGCGCCGGTGAGGGGCCTTCCTCGATCACCTTCTGGTGGCGTCGCTGGAGCGAACAGTCACGCTCGCCGAGGTGACGGACGTTACCGTGGTGGTCCGCGACGATCTGTACCTCGACGTGGCGGGGGTTCTCGAGGTAGCGTTCGAGATACACGGAGTCGTTGTCGAAATAGGCCTCGCCCTCCCTCTTTGCACTCTCAAGTTGCTCTTTCACCTCGTCGGGGTCGCGGACGACCTTCATCCCTCGACCGCCGCCACCGCCTTCGGCCTTGATCGCGACGGGATAGCCGTATTCGTCACCGAACTCCGACACCTCTTCGGGGTCGGTCACCGGTTCGGTGGTTCCGGGAACGATCGGCACGTCAGCGCCATCCATTATCGAACGTGCATGTGTCTTCTCGCCCAGACGGCCCATCGCGTCGCTGCTGGGACCGATCCAGACGACATCGGCAGCCTCCTCGACCTTGGCCGCGAATGTGGCATTCTCCGCGAGAAACCCGTAGCCGGGGTGGATGGCGTCAGCATCCGACCGCTGTGCGGCGTCGATGATCGCCTCGTGGTCGAGATACGAATCCGCCGCCCGCGCGGGTCCGACGTTGTACGCCTCGTCGGCATAGCGGACGTGACCACTGTCTTTGTCTGCTTCACTGTACACCGCCACCGTGTTGATACCAAGGTCCTCGCAGGCACGCATCACGCGCACCGCGATCTCACCGCGGTTGGCAATCAGTATCTTGTCGAAGTCGTGTGTAGCCATGGTTAGAATCTATCGAGTCGTCCGGTCGCAGTCCACTCGTCCGTCGGTGCATCGGTCGGGACGCGCCTCGAAACGCCCGTGAGTCCCTCGACGCGCCCGGCAAACTGAAATCGAGTGCCCTCCCAGGGTTTGCCGGTCTCGTTCGCTTCGGCTGCGGCCACCGCAGCGGCCTGTTGATCCGAGATGTGTGCACCAACAGCCGCCACGATAGCCGCGGCTTCCGCCGGCGTTGCATCCGATGGGACGCGGAGGGCTCCGTTCTGTGTTGTCACCTGCATGGTCCGGTCACAGCGGGATGTTCCCGTGTTTCCTGTCGGGCTGGGACTTGCGCTTGGATCGCAGCATCTCCAGATCGCTGATTAGTCGGGGCCGCGTGTTCTGTGGTTCGAGGACGTCATCGACGAACCCTCGGTCGGCTGCTGTGTAGGGGTTGGCGAACTGATCGCGGTACTCCTCGATCAACTGATCGCGCCGCGTCTCCGGGTCGTCGGCGGCTTCGAGTTCGTCGCTGTAAAGAATGTTGACAGCCCCCCGTGGCCCCATCACGGCGATTTCTGCCGTCGGCCAGGCGTAGTTGACATCCGCCCCGATGTGTTTCGAGGCCATGACGTCGTAGGCTCCGCCGTACGCCTTCCGGGTGATGACTGTCAGCAGCGGAACCGTCGCTTCGGAGAACGCATAGAGGAGCTTCGCCCCGTGCGTGATGATGCCGTTGTGTTCCTGATCGGTCCCGGGCATAAATCCCGGCACGTCCACGAGCGTCACGATCGGGATATTGAACGCGTCACAAAAGCGCACGAAGCGGGCGCCCTTGATCGAGGAGTTGATGTCCAGCGTGCCCGCGTTGACCCGTGGCTGGTTGGCAACGACACCGATAACGTGGCCGTCTAATCGTCCAAAGCCGATGACGAGATTGCGGGCGAACGCCTCCCCGACCTCGAAAAACGAGCCTTCGTCGATGATCCGCTCGATGACATCGGTCATGTCGTAGGGCTTGCGAGGCTGATCGGGAACCAGCGACTGGAGTTTCTCGTCGCGCCGTTCCGGGTCGTCCCACGGGTCGACGCGCGGCGGATCCTCGACGTTGTTTTGCGGGAGATAGGAGAGCAGACGGCGGATATCGTCGAGGGCTGCTTCCTCGTCAG
>JAQCMX010000273.1 GCA_028274885.1 Haloarculaceae archaeon | reverse complement strand
GTCGGTATACTGTCCGCGTCTGAATATCGTTACGCGACCGTTTTCCTCACTGACTGTCACGGCAGCCAGTACTTCCTTTTCGGTCGATATCTCGGCCGCACTCAGGTGTTTGGTTCCCATCCAGTCGGCATATTCGATCTCTTCGCGCTCCTGAGCCCTCGCTCCATCAGGACTTTTGATCCGAACCATCTGCCCCTGAATCGTCCCATCGACTGTGATAATGACTGCCCCGTCACACGAGAAAGCAACCTCCCTCGTTGCCGCGACAAACGACTCTAGATCGCCGGTCACCATACGACAGATATCTGTCGGCCACCTGTTCTCTCCAAGTGAATCAGCATATGAGTCATAATATGCATCGGCAATAACGACAAAATACAGGCTCGGACCGCTCACGTACTGTTTATCCCACCTATCGAACTCGGCACTCAGGCTCTCTGCGACAGCGACGAGTCGGTCGATAATCTCGTTTACCTTGGAATGTTCGACAGTAAGTGATCTCTCCGTGAACCGCCTCGTTCTGTCCCTGGAATCACTCATAACTAGGTCCCCCCCTCGGGCGCGCTGACTGATACTGTTTCGGGAGTTTCGACACGCCACCGGCCGCCAATAGCTTCCGATTGGTAGCCGTTGTAACTGCCGTTTTTAAACCTGGTCACGCGCCCGGTTTCCTCGCTGAGTGTCACCGCCGCCAAAACACCATCTCTGACCGACGCCTCAAGTGCGCTCATCTGTTTCGCGCTCATCCAGTCAGCGTACTGTATCTCCGCAGTCGTCTCGGCAGCCGAAGATCTGACCCGCACCATCTGTTCCTGAAAGGTTCCATCAGCCGCCACAATGATTGCCCCGTCGCAGTCGAACGCGACTTCCTCGGCAGCCTGCACTGCCGGGGTAAAATCATCCGGAAGCCGCCGTGCTGTTTCAACCGGCCACCGGTTCGTACCGAGTTGATCAACAAATGAATCGACTCGCACCCTGGAGACTACGAGAAAGTACAGACTCGGCCCGCGGGCGTATCGACTTTCCCACTGGTCGAAGTTGAGGCTGATTTCCTCAGCTATATATGTGAGGAGGTCGACCGTATTTTCGATCGTTGCAAATTCTGCTTTCATAGCACAATGTAGTATAGTATATATTCGACCGCAGAGTCATATATTTAACTCCGAATATAATTTGCCGTCCACACGCCAACTGTCTCGTCCCGACCGGCGATCGCCGTAGTGTAAGCGATCCGAGATGGCGGCAGTGACTGTTGTCTCGTTCGTTTGTCGTCTCTCATACTGATTATTTGAGTCTGTACCGCTTTCGCGGATCAAAACGGCTGTTTCACGCCATGATACAGCACTATCTGTGACGTGGCCACGAAAACTACCGCACTAATCGGTATGAGACGATACCAAACATGTGCGAATTCGCTTGACACAGAGCAGCCTGTCGGGCTTGAGGCCGGCAGGTCGCAGTCGTCTTCCGGTGAATCTGCTTCGAGTGCGACCGTCGGCGTGTGACCGTCAGTCTTCCAGGTCTTGAATCTCCGCTCTGGCCTGTTCCATGAATCTTTGCTGTGCACAGACACTCTCCTCGCCCTCGGGGGTACGCTGGCTGTAACTGCCATCAGAGTGCATCTCCCAGCAGTTTTGGTTGTCGGTCAGACAGGTATCCAGAATCTCACGGAGTTGGGTCTGGAGAGCCCGATCGTGGATCGGCGTCACAGCCTCCACACGGTTGTCGAGGTTGCGCTCCATCCAATCCGCCGAGCCAATGTAGTACCGATCAGCCCCGTCGTCGGAGAAGTAAAATATCCTGGAGTGTTCCAGAAACCGTCCGACGATGCTGATTACGTTGATGTTCTCACTGATCCCCTCAAGTCCCGGTCTGAGCCGGCAGATGTCCCGGACGATCAGATCGATATCGACACCAGCGCGCGAGGCCCGATAGAGTTCCTCGACGATCTCTGGATCCTCCAGTCGGTTTACCTTGGCGATGATCCGTGCCTCCCGGCCCTCCTCGGCGTGGGTCGCCTCGCGCCCGATCAGATCGATAAACCGTTGGCGCATATTCCCCGGTGCGATCAGCAGTTCCCGGTAGTCCTCGTGCAGGGAGTGGCCGGTGAAGTAATTGAACAGTTTCACCAGATCCTGTCCGACATCCGGATCCGCTGTGAACAAGCCCAGATCCTCGTACCGTTTGGCCGTCTCGGAGTGGTAGTTCCCTGTCCCGATGTGCGAGTACAGTTCCACACCGTCGTCTTCCTCCCGGACGACCAGCGACGTCTTCGTGTGTGTTTTGTACCCGATAGTCCCGTAGGCGACGTGGATGCCGTTTTCCTCGAGCGTTTTCGCCCACTCGAGATTGTCTTTCTCGTCGAACCTCGCTTTCAGTTCCACCATGACTGCGACCTGTTTCCCGTTCTCGGCTGCTTCGATGAGACTCTCGATTATCTTTGACTCGCTGGCTGTCCGGTAGATCGCAGCCTTGATTGCGAGGACGTTCGGATCGTCTGCGGCCTCGCTGATAAATCGCTGGACCGTGTCTGTAAACGAGTGGTACGGGTGCTGGACCAGCATGTCGCCACTGCGGATCTCCTCGAAGATGATCCCAGTCTGTTCGTTTTGCTGACGGACCAATCTCGGGTGCTGCTGGGGGGTCCAGGAGGGCACACTCAGATCGGGTCGATCCAGTTCCGTGAGCTGCATGAACTCACTGTAATCGAGTGGCGGGGGCAGTTCGTACATCTCACGCTGTGTCACGTCGAGTTGGCTCGTCAACAGGTCGACGATCCGATCAGATGTGTCTGCTGCAACCTCCAGCCGGACCACCGTCCCGAACCGGCGTTCCTCCAGAACTTCCTCCACCAGCTCGATGAGGTCTTCGGCCACCTCCTCGTTGCGCCGTACCTCTGCGTTCCGCGTCACCCTGAACGTCGAGTGCTCCAGGATTTCGGTATCCGGAAAGAGGCGATCGAGGTTTGCTGCGATTATATCCTCAAGCAACACGTACCGGTGTTTGTCCCCGACCTGGATCATTCGAGGACGGTTCTGCGGGATCTTCACCCGCGAGAACGTCGGCTCATCTTGTCTGCCTGATCCGGTCAACACCGCCAGTGATAGCGACAGATTCGAGATGTGCGGAAACGGGTGTGCAGGGTCGAATGTGAGTGGCGTCAGCGTCGGAAAGACTGATTTCTCGAAGTAATCGTCGATGGTCGCCTGCTCGCTGGGATCGAGATCAGTATAATCGAGAATCTCGATCCCCGCGTCTGCGAGTGCAGGGCGGATCTCCTGGTGGTAACACTCGGCCTGTCGCTGGAACATGGGCTCCGCCTTTGATAGGGCCTCCAGCCACTGTTCTTTCGGCGTGCGGCCGTCGGGTGTTTTTTCTGACACGTTTGCCGCAATCTGCTGTTTCAGACCGCCGACCCGCTTCATAAAGAACTCGTCCATGTTCTGGGTGAAAATAGAGAGAAACTTGACCCGTTCTAACAGCGGGTTTCCATCGTCGAGTACCTCGTTGAGGACACGGTCGTTGAATTCGAGTTTACTCAGTTCCCGGTTCAGATAATACTGGGGCTCAGTCACGTCGACACCGTCCGCATCTTCTAATGAATCCGACATTACGTAACCCGTCTCCTAACGTACTCAGATGCGAATGGAATCGTTCCCGCAGTTGTCACAGACAAACCTTGTCCGTGCCGTACCGTCCGTCTGTGGCTGACCGTCGACCGTACCGAGCTGTGCTTTTGCAAAGCATTCCCGACAGATCAATTCACTGTGAGTCATAAACACGGTCCATCATGATCTCATTTAAACTCTGCTAGTATTTCAATATTGCCGTACGTAAATATATAAGAAGTCATAAAAGAGAAGTCCTAGTACCAACAGTATGTTTGAGTTGATCGAGAAGGATATGATTGTTTCTCCGGTGTACGATCGCCGACACAGTTAAATATACCCACAGATACATTATCCGGGTGAACTTTTTTATGGAACTGACCTATTTTTGTTTTCTCGTTGTATTTCTTTTGATTCCGCTCTCCTTGCTGGTAGCTGTTGTGACCGTTCGGGCCAACCGGCACAGTCCTTCCCTCTGGGTTCAGATAGGCGGGGTTTCGGTTCTCGCAGTTCTCGCATTAGCCTACACAACCCCGTGGGATAACCATCTCATCAACGTCGGGGTGTGGTGGTACGGTGAGGGCCGTGTGGTCAGTCGGATCTGGCTCGCGCCAGTCGAGGAGTATCTGTTTATCCTCCTCCAGTCGGTGCTGGTCTCGGTCTGGACGTTCCACCTTGCCGGCCCTGTCGACGCCTCCGTTACGCAGGGTCGTACCGACGCCGTTCTCGGCGCTGCCGCCGGACTTGGCGTCTCGTTCGCCGGTCTCGGCTTCCTCCTCGCCCCGGAATCGACCTTCTATCTCGGGGCAATACTGGCCTGGGCGGGCCCTGTTCTCGCCCTCCAGTGGATGGTCGGCTGGCGGTATCTCCTCGCCGTTCGCCGGCGGGTGATCACCGCAATTGCAGTCCCGACGGCCTACCTCGGTGTCGCGGACTGGGTTGCGATCCGTAACGGAATCTGGACCATCTCGCCCGATCACACCACCGGGCTTTCGCTTGCCGGTCTCCCTCTCGAGGAGGGGGTCTTTTTTCTGCTTACCTCCACGTTCGTCGTCCAAGGGCTGGTTCTCCTGCGGTGGGTGATCGCAAGATGGGACTGACTGCAGGCAGTGCCCGCGCGGGACTGGGCCGGATCTCCCTGCTAGTGGGGTGGGTTCCACTCCTGGCGCTCGTGCCGGTCGCCCTCTTCGCTCCTGGTATCCCCCCATCGTACCGGTATGTCCCGCTCGTGGCCAGCGTACTGTTCCTCGGGATGCCACACGGGGCCGTCGATTACGTGGCTCTGCCGCGTGCCCGAACTGGGCGCGTTGATATCCCCGGCGCCGCCGCCGTGGGCGGACTGTATCTCGTGCTTGGCAGTTCATACCTCCTGCTTTGGTTCCTGGCACCGGTCCCCGCTGCCACGATCTTTATCCTTCTGACGTGGTTTCACTGGGGGCAGGGCGACCTGTACGCACTCCGGCGCCTGTTCGGTACCGACCACGTCGACGACCGTCTGGGGGCGGTGTTGACGGTCGTCGTTCGCGGGGGTGCACCGATGCTCGTCCCACTCGTTGGGTTTCCGGATCGCTACCGCGAGGTTGTCGCCACCTTCGTGGAACCGTTCGGCGGGAACGCAGCGGCGTGGTGGGTGTTCGAAACGGGTCCCCGGCTGGCTCTCGGAGGGGCGTTCGCGGCAATTACTTTGTTCGCACTCGTTCGCGGGTACCCTGGGACACACCTGGGAGACGGTCACAATGGGGCGGACGATACCACGCCACCGATCGACCGCGATGCCGTCCGCGGCTGGGCACTCGACGCCGGGGAAACCTGTCTGCTGTGGGCGTACTTTCTCCTCGTACCGCCTGTACTGGCGGTCGGCGTTTATTTCTGTCTGTGGCACTCGGTGCGCCATATCGCTCGTGTCGTTTTGCTCGATGATCGCAACGTCGACGCGCTGGTCTGTCGTCGGTGGGCCCCGGTCCTCAAGCGCTTCGGTCTCGAGGCCGCCGCCCCCACCGCCTTTGCACTCCTGCTGGTGGGTGCGCTGTGGGTCGCCAGCCCCGGTTCAGTGCAGTCACT
>JAQCMX010000131.1 GCA_028274885.1 Haloarculaceae archaeon | reverse complement strand
TCGATGTAGTTCATACTCGATGGATCGACAAACACGCGCAGGCCATGGTGTTCGAACACGGTGTCGTCATCTTCCGGCTCGTGGTCGAAACGCATTCCATACGAGAGACCAGCACAGCCACCCTGTTGGACGAACAGACGAAGACCGGCGATATCGGTATCCAGTCCCTCGCCTTCGAGAAGCTGTACCGCTTCGTCCGCAGCGGTCTGTGTTACGGAGATAGTCGTGCTCTGTGGCGTCTCCTCGGTTGTGCTCATACGCCATCCTAACGTTGCGGCCTTGTTAACAGTTCGGGTCTTTCCACCGGAGACGGCTCCGTTCGGGGTACGAAACAGCGGTACCACAGGAGAGACCGCTCAGATCGTGACGTTTAGTAGCCCCAGGAGTTCGTCGACAAGTTCGACCATCACCGGTCCGAGATCCGACGCCTCGTTGCGGTAGGCCAAGGTGGCGGTGTTACCGTCCCGGCTCACGGTCACATCATCGATCCCGGCGTCGAGGATCGCATCGATAGCACGTGGAATGTCGATGTCGGCGTCTTCCTGTCGAAGGATGGACACGATCGTAAAGAGGGCACTTTCGAGGGTCTCTGCGGTCGAGGAGTCGTTTGCCTGGAACGTGAGTTCGCCGATCCGTTCGGTGCCGTCCCTGTAGAGGCCCCCGTATCCGTATTTGATGTCTTCGATCAGTGGCTCGTTGACAGAGCCCCCGGGGATGGCCTCGACGACCGATGGTGGGATCTCCAGACCGAATCGCATGTATCCTGGCGAACTCGAGAGATATGCGTCCTGCAGATCCTGGGATGCGGGGTCACCGCTGTCGGCCCACAGATCGATCGTGGCGCGGGCGGTCGATGGGGCCCCGACCACGAAGACACCGTCAGCGAGTTCGGACGTCCACGACGAAGCTGACCTGTAGACGGTCCGATTCCGGTGGGTTGTCTCCTCGAGTTGGATTTCCCGTTGCAGCAGGTCGGTCAGATCGGTAACGTCCCAGTCGGCCCAGATGATCGTCGCCGCGTCATCGAGGGCCAGCCCCCCGAAACTGAGTAGCTCGGACACCCCCCGCCCGTCAAGCCCCGTCTCGGCCTGGAACTCGTCCAGCAACGCTTCGACCGACCCGCTCTCGCTATACGGCCCCAGTTCGGCAGGGAGTGTCCGATTGAGCCCCTCGCGTAATGGATCGTCTTCGAGAATCGACTCGACGTCGGTGTGCAACGCGACCGCGGTTCCAAATGGGACGTGTACGAACCTCCCCGGATCGACCTCCTCCTCGGAGTCGAGAAAGCCAAGACAGCCACTCAGCCCACCCGTCGCACCCGCAACAGCGAGTGCGCCCCCGGACCGGAAAAGATCCCGCCTCGATATGGCCTGCCTCTCCATGTCAGCACGTTATCTGGGCGGGCGGTAATACCTTCGGTCAGTCCTCGAACCGTCTCTCGACGCTTCTGGCGTGTGCATCGAGGCCTTCGGTGCGTGCGAGTGTGGTTATGGCCGATCTGAGATCACTTAGAGAGTCCCTGGTGAGACGCTGGGTCGTACTCGAACGGAGAAACGTAGCCACGGACAGACCACCGACCCGCTTTGCGCCCCCGCCGGTCGGAAGGATGTGGTTTGGTCCACTCGCGTAATCCCCTGCAGCGACTGGACTGTACCGGCCAAGAAACACAGAGCCAGCACTGTCGATGCGGTCGAGCAATGCCTCGTCGTCTGCGGCGACAATCGAGAGGTGCTCGGCCGCGTACTCCTCGGCAAACAGCGTCGCCTCGCTCATCGAGCGAGCACAAAAGACACCGCTTGCCTCGTTTTCGAGTGCCGCACGGATGATCTCCTCGCGCGCACAGCCGCTGGCCTGTTCGTCGACAGCCGAGCAGATAGCCGTTGCCAGATCCGGGTCGTCGGTGACGGCGGCCACTGCAGCGTCAGTATCGTGTTCGGCTTGTGCGAGCATATCCGCAGCGATCAGTTCCGGCTCCGCCGTCTCGTCTGCGACGACGAGCAGTTCGCTGGGGCCGGCGAGAAAGTCGATAGCGACGTCCCCACGGACGATCGCTTTCGCGGCAGTGACCCACCGATTGCCCGGACCGACGACGACATCACAGGCCTGGACCGTCTCAGTTCCGTAGGCGAGTGCGGCAATGGCCTGTGCACCACCGACCTGGTAGACCGCGTCGGCGCCCGCAACGTGGATCGCGGCCAGCGTCCCAGGAGAGATGCTGTCGGCAGGCGGGGTCGTGACCGCGACGTGTTCGACACCCGCAACCTTTGCTGGGATGACCCCCATCAGCGCGCTCGAGGGGTATGCAGCGGTGCCACCGGGTGCGTAGACGCCGGCGGTTTCGAGGGGACGATACCGCTGGCCGAGTTCACGTCCATCGAGGGTCTCGCGCCAGTCGTCCGGCCGCTGTCGTTCGTGAAAACACCGGATATGCTCCGCGGCAGTCTCGATTGCATCCAGTACCTCCTCGTCGACGGCGTCGATCGCCCGTTCGGCCTGGCCGGTGATGTCGATGTTTCCGACGTTTACGTCATCGAACTCGGAGCTGAACTCCCGCAACGCCACGTCACCTTCCGTGCGAACCTGTTCGACGATCTCTGCGACATCCTCGCGCACCGCCTCAATCCCGCTCCCGCGATCGAAGATCCCACGCCGTTGGTCGGGGTCGAGATCAGCAATCGTTCGTCTCTTCATATCACGGTTTCCGGCGTGGATCATCAACTGTCTGTCGCTGTCGTGAGACCCCAGATTTTTTAACTATTGGATATATGAGGGGTCCTCGGAATCGCAGTTCTGTTCGTGCTGGTGCGCGTCCCCTTCGGTATCGAAAAGCAGGCCACATTCGTTGCACTCGTACCACGTCATCCCGTCACGCGTGGTCTCTGAAACCATATATGGTTGTCTGTATGCCGAGGGTTTATCTGTTTTTCCCGTGCAGACAGGGCTTAAACTTCCGCAGGCCCTACACTGTTCTATGAGTCGTGGCGACGGAACGGCGAGAGTTCGCGTCGAGGGGGCACGCAAACGCGATGCAGGTCGCGGAATCGCCCGAGTCCCGAGTGGTATCCAGCAGGCACTGGGCATCCTGAGTGGCGACCCGATCATCGTCGAGGGGGAGCGACTCACGGTGGCAAAAGTCTGGCCAGGTGACCACGAGGGGGATATCGTCCGAATCGACGCCGATACGCGCGCGACGGTCGGCGCGAACATCGGGGAGACCGTCACAATCAGGAAGGCCTCGGTTGAGGACGCCGGATCGATCACAATTCAGCCGGGCGACGAACACGCAGACGAGACGCCCACAGAGGAGGCGATCAGGCGGCAACTCGTCGACAGGCTCGTCCGAACGGGCAAGCGCATTACGATCGAGGGACATGGTCCCTACATCGTCACCCAGACCAAACCGACCGGATCAGTCCGGATCACAGAATCGACGACAATCACCGTCGATCCCGAGGTTGCCGCGGTCCAGGAGGCCGGGGAACAGACACACGCCGAGGACCATCGGTCATCCGGAGGGGTCGCATACGAGGACATCGGGGGCTTAGACGAGGAACTCGATCTCGTGCGGGAGATGATCGAACTCCCGCTGTCGGAGCCAGAACTGTTTACCCGACTTGGGATCGACCCACCGAAGGGTGTACTGTTGTATGGGCCGCCCGGAACCGGCAAGACGCTGATCGCGCGGGCGGTCGCACACGAGGTTGATGCCTACTTCGATACGATCTCTGGGCCGGAAATCGTCTCGAAGTACAAGGGTGAATCGGAGGAACGACTCCGCAAGGCCTTCGAGACCGCCTCCGAACGGGCACCCTCGATTCTGTTCATCGACGAGATCGACTCGATCGCCGGGTCGCGCGGCGACGAGGCCGACATGGAAAACCGCGTCGTTGCACAGTTGCTTACCCTGCTTGACGGGCTGGAAAAGCGCGAGGAGGTCATTGTTATCGGGGCGACCAATCGGGTGGAGGCGATCGATCAGGCGCTCCGACGCGGCGGTCGGTTCGACCGGGAGATCGAGATCGGCGTGCCCGGTGAGGCGGGTCGGCGCGAGATTCTGGCGGTCCACACCCGCGACATGCCCCTGGCCGAGGAGGTAGACCTCGACGCGCTTGCCAGCCGCACCCACGGGTTCGTCGGGGCCGACATCGAGACGCTGGTCAGGGAGGCCGGGATGGCTGCGTTACAGAGCATGGACGGCGAGGAACCAACCGTCATGGCCGGGGATTTCGAGCGGGCACTGATGGGCATCGAACCGTCGGCGATGCGTGAATACGTCGCCGAGTCACCGACGGCCACCTTTGCGGACGTCGGTGGGCTGGAAGAAACGAAGCGGCGCCTGCGTGAGGCGGTCGAATGGCCGCTCACGTATGGCCCGCTGTTTGACGCGGCGGCAACGGATCCGCCGTCGGGGGTACTGTTGTACGGCCCGCCCGGAACCGGAAAAACGCTGCTGGCCGAGGCGATCGCCGGGGAAAGTGGCGTCAACTTCATGCGGGTAAACGGGCCAGAGATACTCGACAGATACGTCGGTGAAAGCGAGAAGGCGCTCCGAGAGCTGTTCGATCGGGCGCGCCAGACCGCCCCTGCGATCGTCTTTCTCGACGAACTCGATGCGATCGCGAGCCAGCGCGGACAGGCAAACGAGGTCACCGAACGCGTTGTCTCGCAGTTGCTCACCGAGCTGGATCGGGCACAGGACCACCCCAATCTGCTCGTGCTCGCGGCGACGAACCGTCGGGGGACGATCGATCCCGCCTTGCTACGTCCTGGCAGGCTAGAACGGCATATCGAGGTCCCGATGCCGGAGGAAACTGCCCGGCGTGCGATTCTCGAGGTTCACATGCAAGAGACGCCCCTGGCCGAGGAGGTGAATCTCGACCAGATCGCTACCGAGACCGGAGGTTACTCGGGTGCGCAACTGGAGGCGCTGGTCCGCGAGGCGTCGATGCGCGCGATCCGGGACGTAGCCGAGGGGATCGACCCGACCGAAATCGAGAGGGGGGCCGACGAAGTGACCGTGACCGTCGGACACCTCCAGGACGCAAAATCGGCTATCGATTCCCAGCAGTGATAGGAGCCGTCGAACGGGACGGAACAGTCCCACGCTATCCGGTGGTCGTCCTGTCACACTCATCTCGGAAGTGACTCGAATAACTATGTGGTCAACGGATAGTGCACGGCTCCGGGCGCAGGAAGGAGCGGATCCGGTGTGGATCCCTCCAGATTCGACCGCACGCCGGGGATGCGGTCGATCCCCAGACCGACGATCCGAGGTAGACCGTCCGGACGGCCTCGTCAGGGGTGGGGTGTGTTGCGAGAGGGGGGCGTGGTCGGGCAACACGGTAATTGCCGGTTGCGACGTGAAAAGCGCCTCGACCGGCAACACAGCCTATGTGCTTTTCATAATTAAACCTCCCGACAGAGGATAGTATATCACACTGTCAAAGCCGGAGAAGACCCCTTTTTACGGCCGTTCCGAAAGTTACCCTAAAACAGTATCAGTCGTGACCGTTGCCGGCCGAGTGTCAGTTGTGTTCGTAATCCTGAAACCGGAGCCTTCCGACAGGCAGGTATGGACCAGCGAAGCCGGGCGATGCTTGCCTCCGTTGGCATCGTCGGCATCTTCCTTGTCGTCCAGTTCGGCGCACTCGCCCTTGTCGAACCGTTCCAGCAGGAAGGACACCAGATGGTCGAGGACACGTCGAACCCTTCGATCAGCCTCCTCTTTATCCTGGCTATCCTCGTCATGACCGGCCTCATGCTGGCCGCGATCAGGTATGGAGGGACCATCGCAATCAAGGGGATGGTGCTTTTCGCCGGTGTCTACATCTCGTTTTTCGTTTTCGAGGCCATCGCCCCAACAGTACTGATCGTCTCTGTGGCTGGCGGGACAGTCGACGTGCTGGCACTGGCCGGTGCGCTGGTGTTAGGAACTGCGCTGTATCTATACCCCGAGTGGTACGTCATCGATGCGGCGGGGATTGTAATGGGGATCGGCGCAGCCGGTATGTTCGGGATCAACTTCGGTATCCTGCCTGCCATCCTTTTGCTCGTGATACTCGCTGTCTACGACGCGATCAGCGTCTACCGGACGAAACACATGCTCACGCTCGCCTCCGGCGTGATGGAGCTGCGCGTTCCGGTCGTGTTCGTCGTTCCAACTACCCCATCGTACTCGTTTCTGGATGAAAGACCAGCCGAAGACGGATCCAAAGAGACCACCGGGGTATCTGGCCGGTCAGATGAAAGGAGCGACGTTGCTCCCGGATCGGAGCAAAGCACAGGTCGCGTAGCCAAGCACAAAGAGGAACCGACAGCACAAGACGACTCGGATCAAACCCCAGAATCGGGGGACACCACTCTCACGGCCGACAGACTCGAGTCGATGGATCAATCGGAGATTGCTGCCCTCGACAGGGCGCAACTCGGCGCTATCGACACTGAGGTACTCGAAGCAGTCGACGAGACGACCCGGGAGACCATTGAAGCCGAGATGCAGTCCCGCGAAGCACTGTTTATCGGTCTTGGTGACGCAGTCATTCCGACCGTGCTCGTTGCGAGTGCTGCCTTTTTTATCGAGACGGGGCCGGTGGTTTCGCTCGCAAGCATCGAGGTAACGGTCCCGGCTCTGACCGCGATGATCGGGACCGTCGTTGGTCTCGTCGCGCTTCTCTCTATGGTCCTCAAGGGGAAGGCGCATGCGGGCCTCCCACTCCTGAATGGGGGGACGATCCTGGGCTATCTGTTCGGTGCCTTGCTCGTCGGGATGAGTCTGGTCGAGGCGGTTGGCCTCGACACTCTGGCCTGAAACTGAGTGTCGGGCTCTCGCTGTCGGGAGAGACAACCGTTCAGCGGGAGATGGTTCCCCACTGTTCGTCGTTGCCGACGACGAGCATCGTAGCCTCGTTTTCGATTATGAACGCAGAGGGAACATCCGTCGTTGCGGTATCATCGCGTTCGATAGCGACAACCAGAGCAGTGGTGTCCGCGATCGGCGTCTCATCGGGGGTGTCCTGCGTACGGTGTGGCACCGATCTCGACGGTCCTCCCAGGATCCGGTGATCGGACAAACTGGCCTCTCCTGCTGATTGTATCTCACCTGCCGAGGACCCGATCTCTGACACGAACTTTCCCGTGGCCGCTAACACAGTCGAAGGCGTGGCGATACTTGTTATATCGAGAACGCCTCACTTGCGGGGGTAAATGAAAGTGTCTGGCCGAGATCTTGCTCGACCGCCCGGTCGTAGAGGAGGGAGGCAGCAGCGACCGTCTCGATAGCGTTGCCACCACTGTCCAGTAGCGTGATTTCGTCGTCGGTCGTGCGTCCCGGGGCGGCTCCCGCAACGACCGCTCCCAGTTCGGCGTGGGCGTGATCGGCTTCGATCGCCCCATCCTCGAGGGCTAGTATGTACGCACCGGCGTCCTGGTGGATGCGACCCTCGAGGTCGGGCACGTACGTCGAGCGCGCCACAGTGGTCTGGTCGATCTCCCGTACGTTCGGACTGTATTGGCCCATTGCGGTGACGTGTGTTCCCGGATCGAGATCCTCGCCATCGAAGACCGGTTCGCGCGCCGTCGTTGCAGTGATGACGATATCAGCCCCCGAGACCGCGTCTGCTGGCGAGGAAACGGCTTTGATCCGACAGCCAACACGGTCTGTCATCTCTGCTGCAAACTCCTCGCGGTGGTCTTGTGTCGGCGAGTAGACAGAAACCTCGTCGAGTTCCCGAACGGTCGCCGTCGCGAGCAGTTGTCCCCTGGCTTGTGTCCCGCTGCCGATCAGTCCCACCGTACTTGCATTCTCCCGCGCCAGGGCATCGACCCCCACGGCACCCGCTGCGCCGGTCTTGTAGGGATTGATACTGGCTCCGTCAAACAGCGCGAGTGGCTCCCCACTCTCGGCATCGAATAGCCCGAGCATGAAGTGAGCATCGCGGCTCCCGAAACCGGCGGCGTACGTGTATCCACCCATGACGCCTGTCTCGGGCAAGATAGCGTAGTATCCCGTGAGAAATCCCGGTGGTTCGGAACTGTCCAGGCGCGTTCGTGGTTCGGCGGGTGCCCCCTCGCCACGCTGCCGGTACCCCTCCCGGGCCACCCTCACGTACTCCTCTGGTTCAGCCAGATCGGTAACCTCGTTACTCCTCAGAAATCGAACCTCGCTCATGGGTCCCTGTCAGTTGCCCGCCCTTGTAAAGTACCGCGGGCACGGTGGCCCGCGGCGTTCGCAGAGGCCCGTCGCGTCCAAAACAGACGATATAGCGTGCGACTCTTTAATTCCCTCCGCGCTTCCACTCGGTCGCGTGGAACCAGTGACACCCGGACACCCGGTGTGTCCGTGGAGGTCGGCCGCTTTACTCGGCCCGACACCACCTGGCGCAACCTTTCGGTGTTTTGCGAGGTTGTTAACGGTGGGTTCCTGCCCAGAACAACGGCGGAACGTGGCAAAAAGCTTACGCGCTTCACCCCCGCCCACGGTGGGGCGGGGAACTCGCGCTGCTTTTCGTTCCGAGTAAGCAATCGGGCACTCAGGCCGGCTCTTTTTGTCGTTTTCACAGGCGATAATTTGGAGAAAGGGCTTTTTTGTCTATACGTACAATCCGCATGTGGAGGCCGAAAAGGCCCGTCCAGGTTGATCATGAGCACAAACGCAACGGACGATACGGCGAAGCAGGCTGACGCCCGGTACGGCGAATTAAACATCGGAGGCGAAGAGTTTGTTATCTACGACCGGGAGAATCATCAGGCGTGGGTTCAATCGACGGTATCTGTAACAGCAGACGATATCCGCTGAGCCTGGCGGGCAAGTAATCCTCGCTCCTGTCATAGTCACGAAACAATTTTATCAACGAAGTCAAAGACGATCTGGCAGCGTACACAGCGGCGTATCTGGGCGGGGATGTCTCGATCGGGCGATCGACTCCGCGACGAGCTAATAGCTCCGGCTCGGAGTATCACAACAGTTCATTATACATCGGTTGTTCTGTGGAGCCTTTCGAGCCGAAAGTATGGAAGCGACCGTCTCGAGATTTGGTATAGCAATATGAGATGTATAAATGGATCACACAACAGAAAGAAAGTTTATGATGAATCTACCACGAAACGTCACTCGATCTACAACTGGCCGCGTATCGGACGGAACCCCTGATGAAGTGTGTAGGTATTATTAACCCGGCTAATAGAGCGTATAGATGTTGTTGATGTAGATGTCTCGTACGCGCGACCCCCAGTCGTGTGTGTAGGTATCGATCACATCCTGTGCCACATCCCCTCGCAGATACTTCACCACGCCTCGGTCACC
>JAQCMX010000128.1 GCA_028274885.1 Haloarculaceae archaeon | reverse complement strand
CAGACCGCGCCGATCGGGATCGTGCTCAAAGACAGGGAGGGGCGGGTGCTCCCGCTTGGCGGGGACGCACCGTACGCTGTCGAGGCAAGGGTCGCCGCGGGCGACGAGAGCGCCGCAGGGATCGATGTCGACGGCGCCACGGTCGAGTTCGAGGGGAAGGCGGTCGGGGAGGCTGAGATCGTCTTCGAGATCTACCACAGCGGTGAACTGGTCTACGACACGGCACCAGATCTCGCAACGCTCGAGGTCGTCGAAGAGATCGACGAGGAAAGCCAGTTCTACGATCCCCACACCTGGATCGACCCGGTCATCGCCCAGGAGATGGTCACCAAGATCGGTGAAGAGTTCGCCGGGTTCGATCCGGACAATGCCGAAACTTACCGGGACAACGCGGCTTCCTACAACGGCCGCATCGCCGCTGTCGACGAACAGATCCGGGAGGTGGTCAGTGACGCCGAACTGGACGTTGCCATCTTCGCTGGCCACGACTCCTACCAGTATGTCGAACGACGGTACGGCTTCGAACTGAAAACGCCCGTGGGGGTTTCGCCCGACGCACAGGTCGCTATCGACGACATCATCGGCCTGGTCGAGACTGTCGAAAAAAACGGGATCGATACGATCCTGTACGATCCGTTCGAGGCTGCGTCGCCCGGGGATGGCTATCCTCAGGTCGTCGAACGGATACTCGAGGAGTCCTCGGCGACGGAGACTGCACCGCTGACGCCCCTGTCGGGCACGACCGAGGAGTGGGAGGAAAACGGCTGGGGGTGGGTCGGGCAGATGGAACAGATCAATATCCCATCGCTTGAGCAGGCACTCAATCCGAGTTGAGCAGGCCAACCGTGGAACCTCTATGGGACTGGCGATCACGCGGGGTGGGAGACGAGGGCGTCACGAGGGGACAGTGGTACAGAACGGTTCACCCCGGGTGGGTGCTGCACACTATCGCTTTGTTATTAATATCTTCCACCTCTATAATAACACTTTTTACTGTCCGCGGTGAGATGGAGATAGATGGTAATAGTACAGTGAATGCTGCTATCGAGGTTTCGTCAGTCACCTTCGCGTACGGTGACACAGTTGCCGTCGAAGATGTTTCCCTGACTGTCGAATCGGGGACCTTTCTGGGCTTGATCGGTCCGAACGGCTCCGGCAAGACGACGCTGCTCCATCTCATGATCGGCCTGAAGGCTCCAGACACGGGGACCGTCGAACTGTTCGGCGAGTCGGCCGAAACGTTCGAAGCGGGTGAGCGGATCGGCTACGTGTCACAGCGTGCGACCGATAGAGGTGGCTCGATGCCAGTTTCGGTCCGCGAGGTTGTGCTCATGGGTCGCTACCCTCACGTGGGACACGGCCGCCCGACGCAAAAGGATCATCAGCTCGTCGACGAAGCGCTCGAACGGGTTGGCATCCCGGAGCTCTCGGACCGGCCGGTCGGGAATCTTTCGGGGGGCCAGCGACAGCGGACGTTCATCGCGCGGGCACTCGCTGCCGAGGCGGATCTGCTTGCGCTTGACGAACCCACTGTTGGTGTCGATGCCGATTCCCGGGCGGAGTTTTACGATCTGCTCGATGAACTGAACCAGCAGGGGATCACGATTATACTCATCGAGCACGACGTCGACATCCTGACAGAACACGTCGACAGCATCGCCTGTCTCAACCGCAAACTCTACCACCACGGCGACACGGTCTCGTTTTTGGAAAGCGACGCAATCGCCGAAGCCTACGGAACCGCGGGCAAAATACTCGCGCACGATCACCCATGAGTCTCGACACCGAAGAGGAGACCACGGGTGAGGGACCGCTCGGTCGTGTCGGGCGATCGGTTCGGTTCGCGCTCGGGGCGGTGCGAGGCGTCGTGTCACGGCGTCGGGAAGGGATCGAACTCGTCGGACTCGCGATCACGGGGCTGCTGGCTGTCGCAATGCTGGTGTTTATTCTGGTCGACTGGCTGCGTCTCTCGTCGCTCCCA
>JAQCMX010000258.1 GCA_028274885.1 Haloarculaceae archaeon | reverse complement strand
TTCCCGTTTCGTGGTCGTCTGTGTCGACCATCCCCTCGAGTGACTCCTCGATTGGAGCACTCTGTTCGGCCTGTTCGTTCTGTGTTGTCTCTGTGTCCTCAGTTTGGGCTGTGTCCGCAGCTTCGGGTATCGCTTCGCTTGCGTCTTCTTCGGTTTCGGTCTCGTCGGATTGTACCGCCACGGAGTCGTCAGCGCCCCCGTCTGTCCCGGATGCGACTCCGACTCCGACGCTGTCGTCGGTCTGTCCTGTCACGACCTCTGTCTTCTCAGCCCCGTCTACCTGGGGTGTCTGCTCGGTCTGGTCCGGTTCGTCCGCGGGCTCCGTCGACCGGGACTGGGCTGGTGTCGAGGGCCCGCCAGCCGGTTCCTGAACACCCGACATCGGGGCGCCGTCAGCCGGTTGGAGCCCGTCGATACCTGCTGTGTCGAAGACCGTCTCGAGTTTGTGGTGGCAGGTCGTACAGAGTCGTATCGTTGCCTGTGCTGCAGAGCCGTCAGTGATCTCGTAGACGCTACGGGAATCATCGAGGGCACGACGACAGAAGTAACACGACGAAAGGTGGTCCATACGTATGTGACCGCACCATCCAAATAAAAAGGCAGCGGCGGTGAGCCACGCTTTCCCGCCCAGGACCCGTCAGCACAGCCCTCAGGGAGGTAAAGCGTGCGCGTAGACGAACGCACGCAAAAGTTTCGCACCGAGCGTCGCGGCCTGTCCATTGTCCCGGTCGTTTACCTCGACGATGTCGCAGCCAACCGCACTGGGGGCGACCGATCGGACCACCTCGTCCATTGTGACGGGGTCGAGGCCGAACGGTTCGGGCGTCCCGGTGCCGGGCGCGAACCCTGGATCCGCGGCGTCGATATCCACGCTCAGATAGACGGACTCATCGGCAAAGCTCGGTTCCCACGAGGGAACGGCCTCGGGCCCGACGAGAGTGACGTCGGCGTCGGCCGCGCGTTCGTACTCGCCTTTGCTGCCCGAACGTGCACCGAGAACGATCGCCCGATCGGCGACCTCGAGTGCGTGGTGGGTGACTGTGGCGTGGCTCAGTGGGTCACCGGCGTAGCTCTCCCGCAGGTCGAGATGGGCATCAAGACAGACGAACACGTCGGGATCGAGTGCGCGAACCGCGGCCACCGTCACGGTATGTTCGCCACCAAGCACCACTGGAACGGTCCCATCGGCATCGAACTCTCGGATAAGCCCCGAGAGAAAAGTGAGATACTCTGCGGTGTCACCGCCAGGCTGGACATCGCCGTGATCGTACACAGAACACTCGCTGAATCGAACCCCGGTGCGGTGGTCGTAGTCCTCAAAGGAGGTGGCGACGTGGCGGAGTCGGTCGGGTCCAAAACGGGTGCCGGGCTGAAAGGTAGTGGAGGCGTCGAGGGGCGCACCCACGAGCGCGTAGGAGGCCTCGTCACGGTCGGCCGAGGCACCGGGAAACATCAGATGATCTTGCGCTGGCTTTCGTACTCGAGGAACTCGATTTCGTCGTCAGCAGACAGCCCGTCCAGTTTGTCCCCCCCGACTCGCATCACGAAGTTGTCGTATGTTTCGAGGTCCATCACCTGAATCTCGCCGTCCCGGACGTCGATGACCTGTCCTTGTTTGCGGTTGATAATCGGAACCCACACCTTCGCGTCGACAGGCTGGGAAAGCGAACGCTTCTGATCGTCGAACACGCCATTGGCATCGACACGGGCTTTCGCACTTCCGTGTTTACCCGGCTTTGCAGTACTGTAGGCGGTTATCTTACATGGGGTCTTTTCGATCATAACGTAACTCCCCTCGTCCAGTTCCCGAACCTCGGTCTGTTGTCTCGGCATGCGAGAAAATTATTAACCTGCGAGTATAAACCGTTTGGAACACGTTCGCGTTCCCCGCCGATAGCTGCTCGTCGGTCGCAGCAGGACATACGATCGGCAGGCGGTGCACAGTGTCTGTCGTGTTAGGGGGAGCCCCGGCCTGACCCGCCACGGTTGCCCGTGTCCTCGTTGTCTGGCCGGCGGTTCAGGGTAGCGTCGTCTGATCCCTGGACATCGATTGTCTGTGGATGTGGATTGGCGCTCCCGTCGTCGATCGCAACTGTCTGTGAGTCTTCCTGGGCGGGTGAATCAGCGCCATCGTCGCCCTCCAGATCCAGATCACCGTACCCCTGCACGTCGCCCTCGTCGGAGTCCTGGCGCATCTTGTAGCGGGTGAACTGTGGCTGTGCCCGGATCGAGGTCTGTTTGGTAAAGGAGCGGTACAACAGAAAGAAAACTGCTACTGTCAGGGCTGTGGCCACACCCGCCGTCAAGGTGGTTTCGAACAGATACAGAAGCGTCGAGGAGACGACCCCAGCGGCCGCGAGCATACCGAGGATGACCCGCTTTGCTAACCGATCGAAGTGGTTACTCGAATCCGCGATATCCGCGTCGACCCGGAGGTCGTCGCGCTCGATGCGGTCGAGCGTCGACTCGAGTTTCGGTGGGATCCGAACCGAAGAACTGGCAGCGTCCCGCACCTCGGTGGCCCGGTCGGTCACAAACTCACGGGCACCGGCCTCGATGTACCCCTCGTCGCGGAGAAACGTTGTCGCGACGTCGATGAAATCGAATTCGGAGTCGAGTGTCACACAGACGCCTTCGACGACTGTGGCGACACGCAGTACGAGGGCGAGATTGGAGGGAAGACGGAGGGGAAACTCGTAGATCGTATCCTCGACCTGCTGGACGATCTGCTGGACGCGGTACTGGTCGATGTCTTCCCCCCGGGCGTCCTCTATTGCCAGTTCCATGATGTCTGACATCAGTTCGCGATCGGCTTCCGGGGAGAGCGTTCCGGTCTCGATGAGCGTATCCAGGATTGCGTCCGTGTCCTCGCGGGCAACGGCGCCGTAGAAGTCGACGACCTTGTCCTGGATGAACGGATCGACGTAGCCGCTCATCCCGAAATCATAGAAGACGAGTGTCCCATCGGACTGAACTGCGAGGTTCCCGGGGTGGGGGTCAGCGTGGAAGACACCGTCCTCGATGATCATCTGCAGGTACGTTTGCTGGAGCGTCTCCGCGATCGTCGACCGGTCGATCCCCTCCTTGTCCAGTTGTTTGAGGTCGGTGATTTTGATCCCACCGACGTACTCCATGGTCAGGACACGGGGGGTCGAGTGGCTGTCGATCACCGCTGGCATGCGGACGGCACTGTTCTCGGCGAAGTTGCCCCGTATCTCGCGGAGCATTCGACGTTCGCGTTCGTAGTCCATCTCCTGGCGGATCGTCTTTGCGAACTCGTCGGCAAGTGTTTCGAGTGAAAACGAGCGTGCGTCGTCGACAAACCGCATCAGGATCGGGACAGACCACCGGATGACACGCAGGTCCGACTCGACGAGTTTCTCCACACCCGGGCGTCGAATCTTGACCGCAACCGGGTCGCCGTCGATCCGGGCGAAGTACACCTGTCCGAGACTCGCACCGCTTATCGCCTCCGTGTCGAACTCGTCGAACCGCTCCTCGATCGGACCGATGTCCGCTTCGATGACCTGTTTTGCGCCCTCCCACTCCGCTGGTGGCACCTGGTCCTGTAGCTTCGAGAACTCCGCGATGTACTCCGGTGGGAGGACATCCGGCCGCGTCGAGAGAAGCTGGCCGAGTTTGATATAGGTCGGGCCCAGCGTGAGAAGCGACTCGAGGAGCGAGGCTGCGCGCTCGCGGCGCTGCTCTGCGGTGACGTCCCGCGAACCACCAAAGAGAAGAAACCGTCGCCTGTCGCGGGCGTAGGACAGAAGCAATGGAAGGAATCGCCAGAAGACGACCACGAACCGCCAGTACGCGCGGGGGTTCACCGACCTGAACACCCCTCACGCCCCGGAAACGGGGATTGTTGTCTCCGATATGGCGGATTCCTTTGGCAACTCGAGGGTGAGAACGCCGCGCTCCACGGAAGCTTCGGCGCCTCGATCGGTTGCGTCCGGGGGAAGGGGAAGTTCGACATCCAAAAAGAGTGATCGGTTCTCCGAAACGTAGGTAAACTCATATGGGTGGTCTTTCTGTCTGCGTGCCTCGATGACGAGTTCGTTACCCTCGACGTAGGCGTCGACAGTCTGTGCGGTCACGCCTGGCACGTCGATGACCACCAGATACGACTCCTCAGATTCGAGTAGATCTGCGAACACGGCTTCGGGCAGGTCGCCCAACGCATCGCGGAGCGCTGACATACGATACTGTTGTGAGTCACGCCCGAAAAAGGCCCCGATAACGGTGCCACAGGTCCGGGACGGTCCGGTATGGCTCACTCACACAGCTGTGAAAGTGAGGCGACACGTCGGTCGCTACGCACAGCACGGCCTGACTGATCGGGAAGCCGCCGCGTGACGTGGATCGCGTCGATGTCTGCGTTCCGGGCAGCCCCGACATCCTTGGGATCGTCGCCGACCAAAACCCCGGCCTGGCCGTGGGACTTCACACCGAGTTGTCTCCGTGCGAGTTCGATAGGACCCGGATCCGGCTTCCACCCGGTATCGTCGGTACAGCAGACAACGGTGTCGAACCAGTGATCGATACCGAGTTCCGAGAGAACCGGGTCGGTCAGATACGCCTGGCAGTGGGTCACGAGACCGACCGGCCCCTCGAGTGTCGGGACGAACGCCGCAGCGTCCTCGTAGAGATGTGTCGCCTCGGCGCGGGCCTGTGGCCGTTCGACCTCGTGAAACACGTCCCAGAAGCGGTCCCTGTCGATGTCGTGCGTAGCGAGTACCCGGTCGCGTTCTGATCCGAATCCGTACCACAGTGCCTCTGCCTCCTGTCGGGTGAATTCGAGGTCGAACCGCTCGCCGATCTCGTCGAAGATATCGTGGACATACTCCGTTTCGACATCGACCAGCGTCCCGTCGAGGTCAAGCAACCAGTAGTCGTAGGCACTGCCGGACATGGGGAATTATACATAAGCGGGTCACCGGATAAGTAGCTTCCGGGCGTCCTCTGTCCTCGAGGGCGGTGACGGGTCAGTTCACACGGCCGTCGGATCGATCTGACCGGAGACGTAGACGAGACTCACAAGTAACAGCCCCACGCCGATCGGAAGCAGCCAGCTAAACAGTGTAAGCAGTGTCGAACTGGCGGTGATCCCAAGCACGACAAGAAGCGCCGGCCCACAGCAAGCAGAGCCGGCGAGCAACGCGGGGATGGCAGCAAAGATACCGCTCGCTGCACCCAAACCGCAGGATTTGGGCTGTGTGACCGCCAGATACGAGAGCGCGAGGTTTACCCCAACTAAAAGGGAAACCCCGAGCCCGAGAGCAACGTTAACCGGGGAAATCAAAAACCGTGCAACCCAGAGATCAAGGAGGGCAACTGGTTCATGCATGTAAGCCCCCGGCGCGGGCTCGAGCGCTCGCGAGTACGGGTCACTCACGGTAAAAAAGTCGGTTCCGACGGACTGGAAACTCAGATCGCCGATCGCCCACAGGAACGTCACCAGATACAGGAGGGTGACGATCACGAACACGAACGCCGAGTCACGCCGGCCCAGCGCCCCCCGACTGACGGAGAGTGTCGACCGAATCCGACCGCCGACGCGGGTGGCCAACCGGGGGGTGCGTGTTTCCAGCATCTCACTCCTCCAGGGTCGTCTCCGGATAGAAAGCGGCCCACACGAACCACATCGCGTCGAATGCGTTGATCTCCTCAAGTGGGAGGGCCCCGGCCTGATGGGACGTCCCGTCTGGGGTCACAAAACTCCCGGATCGTGCTTCGTATGACTCCCCGTCGGGATTCCGGTAGACATACCCCGTGTGCAGGTCGGGGTCGTAGGCGGCCAGGTAGGAGGTGCCCTCGACTGTCGTCTCCAGCAGTTGCGCCTCGCTGAGTCGGTCCTTGTGAAACGCCATCGCACCGTCTGCCGTCCGGGCCCCGATGACGACCTCCTTTGGATCGAGGCGGGAGTCCCGATTTATGACGTTAAACTGTAACTGTCCACTATCGTAGTACCCGCCCCGGGGGTTGTACGATCCGTACGGGTCGTCGTCGTAGTTACGAACGTATCCCGTGTCCTCGGTGAGGACGGACGTCTCGGGATGGACCGACTGCCAGCGCTCCCAGGTCGTCCAGGTGACCCGTACCTCGTTGAGAGCCTTTCCGATCAGATCATCGCGTACGCCAGTCCCGAGGACCTGTGGCCACCAGGTGTTTGTCTCTCTGTCGTACATCACGAGGTTACTGTTTATGAGCTTCCCTGACACGCCGAAACTCACCGGGCCCCGTTCGAACCCGACCGCGGTCCCCGTCAGGGGACAGTACGTTACCGTAATCCCTCTGTCGCCGAACTGGTCGTTAACGATTTCGTGCCAGACCAGGATATGCTGGGGATACGCACGGGCGTCCCCATCGAGTTCGACGCCGAATACGGGATCGCCCGGATCCATCATACTGTTTCCGTCCGAGACAGAGCCAAACTTGGGGTCGCCGATCGAAGGGATGGCATCCTTCGCGGCGCCCCGCATGGCACTGCTCGCGTATTCCTCCAGATCCCGGGAAAGCGGGACTTCGGCCTCCCGCAATGGCAGGCGAGTCTCGGCCTGGGAGTCGCCCCCGTCGCTTTTGCCATCTCCACTCAGAGAGGTATCCCCGTCACTGCCGCCGGACCCACCTCCAGGGGTGTCATCCAGACAGCCGGCCAGTCCAGCCAATCCGCCGCCTGCTATCGCGAGGAACGTTCGTCGTGAGTGACGACTTTGCATAGTCGACCATTGTGGCCAACACCGGTTAAAATCTCTCCGATCGTGTATCTAACAAGCACGACCGCCCGGAACCCGGTGAGAGAACGCGCTACGTTCCACACCGCCGGTCACTCGTAGATGTCGTCGAGACGCTGTGCGAGATCGATGTCGTTGTGTGTGATGCCGCCGGCGTCGTGGGTCGTCAATCTGACCTCCACTTCCCCCCAGGTGATCGTCATCTCAGGATGGTGCCAGGCCTCCTCTGCAACCCCGCCAGCACCCGCAGCAAAGCCCACGCCGTCGAGATAGGAGTCGAAGTCGTAGACGCGTACGATCTCGTTCCCCTGGCGGTTCCAGTCGTCCGGTAGCTGGGTTTCGATCGCCTCGTCTGAGAGCAGGTCGGTCATACTATCAGATGGATGGACGGCCACCTGTAAGAACGTTTGGCCTCCGGCAGCAGCTGACTGCTCGGCCCCTCAACGCCAGCTATTTCCCCTCACATTGGGTATATAACATTGTCATGGGTACACTCATGACGTCATCCACAGCGTCCCATACGGGACAAATCCACAATGTACACATCAGAAAAGTATCTCATCCGCGCGAAGATCAGGGCGAGCGGGGTGGTCGAGCGAAGTGACGTCGTCGGTGCGATCTTCGGTCAGACAGAAGGGCTACTCGGTGACGAACTCGAGTTGCGGAACCTCCGTGAATCATCGAAGATCGGTCGGATCGACGTAGACGTTGAGTCGGAGAACGGACGGACATTCGGAACCATCGTAATAACGAGCGAGCTGGGACGAGTCGAAACGGTGGTGCTTGGGGCTGCACTGGAGTCGATCGAGCGCGTCGGTCCCTGCCGTGCAGAGCTGACAGTCGATACAATCGAAGACACACGGGAGGCAAAGCGACAGGAGGTGGTCAACCGGGCGACAGAACTGTTGGCAGCACTCGAGGAGGAAACCCTGACGGGCGACCGTCTGGTCGACGAGGTCCGCGAGCGAGCACAGGTCGCCGAAATCCGAGAGTACAACGGACTCCCGGCCGGCCCCCGGGTCGCGGACAGCGATGCCATCATTCTCGTCGAGGGACGATCCGACATCCGGAACCTGCTCCGATACGGGATCAAAAACGCAATCGCGATCGAAGGGACCGACGTGCCCGACTCGGTCGAACAGCTCACACGAGAGCGCACCGTGACAGCCTTTCTCGACGGCGACCGTGGCGGGGACCTCATCGCGGAGGAACTCCAGCAGGTCGGTGAGATTGATTACGTGGCCTTCGCACCGCCGGAACAGTCGGTCGAAGATCTTGATCGGCCGGCTGTGGTCGCCGCCCTCGAGAAAAAAGTCCCTTCAGGACAGATCGCTGACGGGCGTTCGCCACGTGACGTGTTCGAGCCGGACAAGGAGGGATTGACGCAGGAACCCGAACCGACGACAGGTGCCGACGACACGGCGGACACCGACAACAGGTCCGAGGCTAGTTCCCCGGAAAGTATGGTTCGAACTGCGGAGCCTGCGACGACACCGACAGACGGGAGTGGCCAGCGAGTCATATCGTCGTCCACCGGGACAGCGGAGGCAGACGGGTCTGCGCCGTCCGTGGATACTCAGAGACACGGAGGGGAGGATGGAACAAAAAGCCAGGACGAAAGCGTCCGACAAGCGAAAAGGACGGAGCCGGAATCGCCACAGACGCTGGCGGGCCACGTCTCGGCGGTGATCGAGGGGGACACAGAGATGGTTCGACTCCTCGATGAAAAAAACGGGACGGTCGAGGAGGGACCCGCGACGCAGGCAGTCGAACTGGTAGCCGAGATAAACGAGGATCCTGCGGTCGTGATAATTGATGGGACAGTGACACAAGGGCTACTAGACGTTGCGGCCCAGCGCACTGCCAGACGGGTCATTGGGACGGACACCGACGAGTTCGTCAAGCAACCGACCAGCGTCAGGGTACAGACGGCAGACCAACTGAACGTGACCGCCTGATTCCGACAGGCAAAGGTCCTGTGAACTGTCGCCTCTCGGCATCGTGATGGGTTTCCGGTAGTGAAACAGTGGACGCATACTAAGACTGGTCACGTCGAAACAACGGAGTAGGTATGAGATCACTCGGACGCCTCAAGCGCAGCTATGTACTGATCCGACAGAGCATCTCGGTGATGCGCAAACACCCCCGGCTCGGGTTCTTTCCGATCACAGGCGGAGCCGCCGGCGTGGCGTTTCTCGCACTTCTCCTCACGCCGATGTTTGGCGTACTGGCAGTCGATTCTGGCGACACGGTCACGCTCGTCGCCGTAGGTGGGGCACTCGTTGGCCTCTACCTCGGAACAGCGTTCATCTCGGCGTTTTTTACCGCGGGACTCGTTCACCAGACCCGGGTCGTGCTGAGCGGCGAGGACCCCTCGCTCCGGGCCGGTCTTCAGGGTGCCTGGAAGGTCAAGAGACCGCTGTTCGTTTGGGCGGTCATCAGCGCAACGGTCGGTGTCATCCTCGACGCGATTGCGGAGTCGGATTCGCTCGTCTCACAGATCGTCGCGGTCGTCCTTGGGGTGGCTTGGACGCTGATGACGTTTTTTGTCGTCCCGGTCATCGTGTTTGAGAAACCCTCGATCAGGGGGATGTTCACACGAAGTGCGAAGACGTTCCGGGAGACATTCGGCGAGACGCCGATCGGTCTCATCGGCGTGAACATCGTCGCCATCGTGGCCGCGCTACCGCTGCTGGTTCCGGGCGCGTACCTGCTGTTTGTGGCCGAGATGCCGATCGCTGGCGCCCCGCTGCTCGTCGTCGGTCTCCTGATCTCACAGCTGATCTCGTACACCCTCCGTGGCATCGTGAAGACGTCGCTTTATTTCTACGCAGAGGAGTCCGAACGGCCCGAGGAGTTCGACGATATCTTCGATCAACTGGAAGACGCCAGCGGGACCTCGACGTCTGCGCAACCGACGACCGGCGGGTTCGACTGACACGGGCGCTGGGACTCGTTACCGTTGACTATCGCCTGTATACCGAACCCCTGTCGATCCAAGATCAGTATAGATTAATGTCTGGCACGACAGGACAAAGTCAGATGACAGCAGACCTCAATAATAAGCCTGATACGCTCGATATCGGCGGGGACCTGACGGTCAACCGACTTGGATTCGGTGCCATGTGGCTCACAGGTCCGGACATCATTGGGCCCCCGGAGGACGAACAGGAGGCCAGAACGGTCATTCGCCGGGCGGTGGACATCGGTGTTGATTTTATCGATACCGCCGACTCCTATGGGCCTGGGGTCAGTGAACGTCTGATCGGCGAAGAACTGATTCCGACTGACGATGTCGTGGTCGCCTCGAAGGCTGGATTAATCCGACACCGGGATGGTGAGTGGCGCCCCCACGGTGACCCCGACTTTCTCCACAATCAGGTCCTCTGTAGTCTCGATCGGCTTCGAACTGACAGGATCGACCTGTACCAGTTTCATCGGCCGGACGACGAAGCGGACTTCGAGGAGTCAGTCCACGCCTTCGCGGAAATGAAAGATGCCGGACAGATCAAACACGTCGGCCTGTCGAATGTCACTGTCGAACAACTGGACACTGCAACCGATATCGTCGACATTGCGACGGTCCAGAACCGGTACAACGTTGCCAACCGGTCCGACGAAGACGTCCTCCGGGCGTGTGAGAACAACGACATCGGGTTCATCCCTTGGGGGCCGATGTACACTGTCGACAACGAGGGTGTCGCCGGGGTGCTTGAGGAAGTTGGGGACAGCCACGGTGGGACACCTCGGCAGGTTGCACTCGCGTGGTTGCTCCATCACTCCGAGGTGATGCTTCCGATCCCGGGTACCTCAAGCGTAGATCATCTGGAATCGAACGTCGCCGCCGCACAACTCGAACTGACCGAGGAGGACATGACGAAACTCGATAGGATCGATGCACAGCCCTGATTGCGGTTATCCGCCGATCAGGGCGGTGACACCGCAGTGTACGATAACTGATACATGCCACGCTGCAAAGGCGGTGAGGACTTGCAGTGACCGCTGCGAGACTCGGTTTGTCGCCTTCGTTGATCTGTCTGCAGCGAATCACACCCCTTTATTATCGCCAGTGTGATCGGTTATCTAGCACGACCCGTCCAGTCCACCAGGTCACCGTACGCGGTCGGTTCGGTTTTCGGATTCCCGGCTTGGTTTCCGGCGATCGGGCGCCTCCTCCGGACGATCAGAGGCGTTTGGCGTACACGAACTCGGTGCTGCTGCCGAGCGGATCGGTGGCGGTCATCGTCTCGTCGGTATTGAACCCTGCCTCGCGGAGTTGTTCGAGCGTCCGGTCGCGGCCGGGGGTCGAGAAGAGCATTTCACCACCCATCCAGTTGCGCCGGACCGTCTCCGTCCGTCCGTTCGGGAGCGTCATCAACAGCCGACCACCCGGGCGAAGCACGCGCCCAAACTCCTCGTAGACCTCGGGATGATCTTCGCGTGGCACATGGAAGACAGCGTGGTATGCCGTAACCCCGTCACACCGGTCAGCACGAACTGGTAGCGTGGTCATCTCCCCCTGGACGAGGCGGGCCCCAGGGACCGTCTCCGTGGCGAGTGCCAGCCCAGCTCGGGAGATATCGAGCCCGATACTTCCGGGTGGCAGATTTCTGAGCGT
>JAQCMX010000252.1 GCA_028274885.1 Haloarculaceae archaeon | reverse complement strand
TTCGCCGGAACGCTGGGCGAAGTACCGGTAAACCGTTACAACCGACCGTATCAGACGTTCACTGATAGTGGTTAGTGCGGTTATCTTGTGCTCTCATCCCAGAGATTGACATCTCACAGCGTGTCCCCGATATCTTCTTCCAGCATGGCAGTAAAGACTCGCACTAATCACTATGAAAGGCAGCCAGATGACAACCGCGAGGGCAAGCGATACGAGAGCCACAACTGTCTGATCGGACCCGAGTGACAGTGTCAGGCCGGCAGAGAGCAATCCTACCCCTGCCAGGTGGCGGTAACTGCGCATACTGACGCGTTATGGATGTATAAGAACATACATAGACCCCACGGCTTCGCGCCGTTTGTGACGGCCAATCTACAATTTTGTCCCGTTTTGATAGGAGGAGAGCAAACAGGGCAGACAGTTCCTATGCTTTCCCGACGATACGTGCGACGATCCCTGTGAACTCCCCACGACGACATGGGCATCCGAGACGAGCAGCTCGGACGGCGGGTGCCACCGGCCTCGGGGACACGAATTGACGCGCTGGCACGGTCGGCCCGATTTCCGGCCCGCGACGTCGGTGCGACCGCGATGGTCACCCGCGAACTTGACGTCCCCATGATCAGCCACGCGTCGGTTCCAAACAGCGTGGCCAACGGCACCGCTGTCTCGGTGGCTGTCGAGCGCGGCGTCGTTTACGCTGACCCGGTCGGGGTCGAAACCTGATGAGTCCAATAATTCGTAGACAGGGCGAAAACCCGGTCTTCGTGGCTCCGGAGTTTCCGACAGTATAAGTGTCCGGGCGACTCAGGTGGGATCGATCAGATGGGGTACACACCACATATTCTCGTGCTGGGCGGCGGGACCACCGGCACGGCGATTGCGCGTGATCTCGCGATCCGCGGGTTCGACGTGACGTTGGTCGAACGCAGCCATCTCACGCACGGCGCCACCGGACGAATACAGGGGCTCCTCCACAGCGGTGCCCGTCACGTGGCTTCCGACCCGGACCTGGCATCGCGGTGTCTGCGCGAAAACCGGATTCTCCGTACCGTTGCGGGCCACTGTGTCGAGACGACCGGCGGACTCGTCGTTGCACACGCCGAGGATGACAGCGACCCCTTCGAGACACTCCTCGACTCCTGTACCGAGCCTGATATCCCCACGGAGGAACTCCCCAAGAAGGCGGCGATCGAACGTGAACCGACACTGACCGACGATGTCGTGCGCGCACTACAGGTTCCCGATTGCGTGGTCGATCCCCTCCGTCTCACAGTGGGGACAGCCAGAGGAGCCGTCGAGTACGGCGCCGACATCCGAACTCACACGAGCGTAATCGATCTGATTGTCGACGACGGGGCGGTCGTCGGTGCACTCGTCTGTCCTACCGCACAACTTGACGGCGTCCCGGATCTAAAAAAAGCACTTGAAGATGTCCCTACCGAGGAGATCCGGGAGGAGATCCTCGACAGTTCACAGGCGTTTGCCGAGGACGATCCCGACTCCGAGCCCAACAACAGCGGCAAACAGGTGCCGGGCATGATAGAAGGTGACAGACAGATACCAGGTGCCGTCGGTTCACAGACCCAGAGCAGTTCCGGACCGTCCAATGAGAGACGGGGGGAGATCGATCCCGACGCCGTCGAGGCGGTCAGAGCGGATTACGTCATCAACGCGACGGGCGCCTGGGCGGACCAGATCACCCGGATGGCGGGGGTATCGATCCCACTGGCCTACGAACGTGGCAGTATGGTCGTCTCGGGCGTGAGTCAGCCAGACCACGTCATCACCCGCTGTCGGGACGGAGACGAGGCAAACACGGTCGTCCCCCGCGGTCACTCGACGGTCCTCGGAACAATCAAGAGACCAGCGACCGGACCGGCAGATACCGAGACCGAACACACCGAGATCGACCATCTTCTGGACGAACTTGACGCGTTGCTCCCAGGTGCCGGCGAGGCCAGAACACTCCGTGCGCACTCGGAGGTGCGGGTGGTGTACGAGGGCGGTGGAGACGACGGCACGGCGGTCAACGACCGGGGCACAGTCCTCGATCACAGCCGGCGTGACGGTCTGTGGGGTCTGACGACCGTCCTCGGCGGAACGCTCACCACCCATCGGCTGCTCGCAAAGCAGGTCGTCGATCGGGTGTGTACCGCGTTTGGCGTCGATCGATCGTGTCGGACCCATGAGATCCCGCTCCCGGGAAGCGAGGACCACTCCACTGTGACGGAGGCGGTCGACACCCAGCTGCCCGTCTCAGACCTGGGCCCGGAGCGACTCGGAAGTCGAGCAGAACGTGTCTCGGATGTGAACGGGCCAAACCCGCTCGTCTGTGAGTCCATGGGTGTGACACGCGCCGAAATCGGGGATGCGCTCGAGGACGAGACCGGCGAACAACCGGATCTCCAGGAGATCCGTATCCGGACCTGGGCCGGGATGGGCGAGTGCCAGGGCGGGCGCTGTGCCCACCGGATGGCCACGACGTTGTATCCCGAGTACGACACCGAGACGGTCGAAGCGAGCCTCGATGCGTTCTACGAGGAGCGGTGGGACGGACAGCAAGGCGTTCTCCTGGGTGAACAGTTGGCGCAGGCAATGCGCAATTACGCGTTTCACGTGGCGACGCTCAACCGACACGTGACGACACGATCCATAGACCTCGAGGCCTTCGACGACGGGCCCGACCGGGACGAGGAACGCTCTGTTCGGGGGGGTATGCGTCCGTGAGCGACGATCTTCTCGTCGTCGGTGGTGGAATCGAAGGGTACGTCGCTGCGCTGGTCGCGGCGACCGAGTCCCCGTCCCTGCAGGTTCGTCTGATCACGCCCCCTGAAAGCCGGTTTCGCCGCGAATCCGGGCTGATCGACGTCCTCGGGTACGTCCCGGGACGCGAGGGGCCAGTCGTCGATCCGTTTGACTCTGTCGGGGCGCTGTCCTCGACCCACCCGTATCAGATACTTGACACCGAATGGCTCCGGGACGCCCTCGAATGGTTCGATGTGACGACCGGCGAGGCCTACTGTGGGGGGGAGACGGATGCAAACGCGCTGATCGGAACCTGCATGGGGTATCCAAAACCGACCTCGCGCTATCCCGCGGGTACCGCCCCGGGAGTGTTGAGCAAGACCGACGAGATGTTCCTGATTGGCTTCGAACGACTCACTGATTTTGATGCGTATTTCGCCGGTGACAATCTCCTCCGGTACGTCGATTTCGGGACCAGCGGCGCGCAGATCGCGTTCCCGTGTTCGATCAGTGCGAATCCACCATCGCTCCGTATAGCCCGTGCCCTCGACGAGAACGAACCGTGTGACGACGGGACCGCCGTTAGGGAGGCGCTGATCGACGATGTGCGGCGCTACCTGGACATCGAACCCCGCATCGGGTTTCCCGCCGTGCTTGGAAGACGCGCCCACGAGGCGGTTCGTGAGGAGATCAGTTCTAAACTGAACGCCCGCGTCTTCGAGGTGCCTCTGGGCGCCCCGAGTGTCCCGGGGTTGCGCCTGGAGACGCTGTTAGCTAGGGCTGCTCGGGAGGCAGGCGTCACCATCGGAACCGGGACGCCGGTCGGGCATGAAACCAGCGGCGATTGCGTCGGGTCGGTACGGGTACAAGCCGACGGTGACCCGACCAGCTACGAAGCCGCCGAATTCGTCCTCGCTACGGGCGGACTGGGCGAGGGCGGACTTCGGGGCAATCGGTCAGGTGTCATCGAACCGGTATTTGACTGTCGCGTCGAGCACAGTAAGAATCGGAATGAGTGGGCCGACACGGACCCGCTCGGAGACCAGCCGTTCGCGCGGTTCGGCGTTGCGGTCGATGAGCGTCTCCGACCGGCATCGCGGGGTGGTTCCAAGCGTTACGAGAACCTGTGTGTGGTCGGCACCGCGCTTGCCGGTGGCAACTTCGTCGCAGAACAGTCCACCGGCGGCGTCGCACTCGCGACCGGGTTCGCTGGTGGGACGTTCGCAGCCGAACGCCTGCGTTGATCGGTCTTATCCGTCGTCACTGTGTCGGATACCACGCCAGCGAGTGGTCGGCCAGAATGTTTACGCCCACCGGCTGACCGTGCTCGAACGTTGTGACGTGGTTGTGCAGGCACCGGACCGGGGTTCCGTTTGCGAGTTCGACCCGGTACACGAACGAGGGGCCGGTGTACTGGCGGCCGACGACCCGCCCTTTTGCATCCCGTTCAGTGGCCGGAGTCGCCTCAAGATCGTCCGGACGTACTAGCACGTCTATCTTTGCCCCGTCGTAGGCACTGATCGGTCCTTTCAACTGATCCGTCCCGAGCCGTCCCAACGGCGTTTCCACGATATCCCCGCGGACGCGTCCGGTCAGGAAGCTCGCACGACCCAGAAAGCTCGCAACGAACCGTGACTTCGGGTTTTCGAAGACTGCTTCGGGCTTGCCGACCTGTTCGAGTTGTCCGTTATTCATGATCGCGACGCGGTCGCTGATCGACAGTGCTTCCTCCTGGTCGTGTGTAACCGAAATGGCCGTCACGCCCGCTTCCTTGAGAATGCGTCGGACCTCGTCTCGCATCTCGATCCGGAGCCGAACGTCCAGGTTCGAGAACGGTTCGTCGAGCAGGAGGACGTCTGGCTCCGGCGCGAGCGAGCGGGCGACTGCGACCCGCTGTTGTTGTCCGCCCGAGAGCTGTCCCGGTTCCTTCTCGCGGTAGTCCTCGAGTCGCACCAGTTCGAGGAGTTCGTCGACCCGGTCAGAGCGTCGCCGCCTCTCCCAGTCATCGAGCCCGAACCCAATGTTTTCCGCGACCGAGAGGTGTGGAAAAAGTGCAAAGTTCTGAAAAACGAGCCCGATCTCACGCCTTTCGGGCGGAACGAACGACCCCTGTCCCGACACCGCGTTGCCTCTGACGCGTATCTCCCCTTCTGTCGGGTGTTCAAGCCCCGCAATCAGCCGCAGAGTCGTCGTTTTCCCACATCCCGAGGGGCCCAACAACGTCAATAACTCGCCATCCTGTACGTCCAAGGAGAGGTCAGCGACCGCGGACTCGGGGCCGTACTCACGGCTCACCCCGTCCAGTTCGAGTACCGTCTCGCCTGGCTGGGCTGTCCCCGTAGTCTCGACCGGTCGCACCCGTGACTGTTGTTTAGACATATCTACCACCGATGCTGAGACTCCGCGTTCTCTCCTTTCGGACACAACCAGTTCCAAACCGATTCATCGTCTA
>JAQCMX010000250.1 GCA_028274885.1 Haloarculaceae archaeon | reverse complement strand
CGGAGAAACCGCGCACGGTAGCGGTTGGCGCCGTTTTTGAACTCCGCCTCGCGTACGTCCCCGACCCGGCCGTCGGCAACGGCGTCGATCAGTTCCTCCAGTTGTGCTTTCTCGCTTGGGGTCAGTTCGAACTCGTAGCTTTCTGTCTGCTCGGCATCCAGTCGCGTATATTTACGCGCTGCGCTTATGACGAGCGAGCAGGGCTCCCGACACGGGAAGGGTCCGCTGCCGCCGTCGACGTCCAGGGGCGTCTCCTCGTCGTAACCCCACTCGCGGCGTTTCAGACAGGTGTCGTCTGTACAGTGGGTCTCTCCAACCCACTCGACGTGTTCGTGCCCGTCCCCGCGATCCCACGTCTCAACAACGCCGTAGATCCCCGTCTGGCGCTGGGTTGTCTCGTGCCAGTGGGTGACATCCAGTCGCCCCTCGCGCTCGCGGTGCCAGTTGGCAATTGTCGCCGGGTAGAACGACTCGACTGCGTCCACGAGTTCCCCCGCGTGCAACCCCCCGAACCGCCACCCGGTCTGTAGTGTTGGCGCCGTTTTCAACGGCCGATACCGTCCATCGTCGTCGAACTTTGCCAGCTTTCGGGCCGCGAGTGGGTCGTCGTACTCCGTGAGCTGTTCGGATTCGGTTTCGGCATCGGCCTGGGTCCTTGCATCCGAGACGTGACACAGTTCGTACTTTCGGTGCCCATCTGTCCCGAGTGTGGCTGTCACGTGGAGCTGGCCCCACTTGGCGGTAGAGCCTGCCGAGAGGGCGTTGTACCGAGCCGGCACCCCCATCTCTGCCGCGTCCTCGACCCACCGGAGAAACGCCCACCTGCTTGGCTTCTGTGGGGCCGTCGCGTGCCAGAAATACCAGTTGGTGACAAACGGTGAGCCCGTTGCAACCTCGCGCAGTTCCGTCTCGGAGAGGGTACCCCGGTCTGTGCTGGGCGTGCGAAACTGGAATCGCTCCCCATCCGGTTCGATAGAGAGCTCGTCGAACTCGACACCATCGGGCGCCGTCTCCAGCAGCGCCGTCACGTACGCAGGAGGCATACCCGAACACACGGATTCGGCGGGAAAAAGTCGGCCGGTTTGGGCGTGTGGGTGACTCCACCTGGGACCGGTCAGGGGTACTGCGGTCAGTACATGTCGTGCTCTTTGAAACTGGTCGCGGGCTGGATCCTGATAGTTCAGATCAGCCAGTCCGGTCAGAGACGACAGGGTTCCGGAGCGTCCCGATGCCCTCGTACCAGATTTCGACCTCGTCGCCCGGTTCGAGCAGACCCGGGTTTGCCGGACTCCCAAAGGAGATCACGTCACCGGGCTGGAAGGTATACCGCTCCGAGAGAAATACAACCGTCTCGTAGGGGTCGAAGATCATCCAGTCTGTCGTGGCGTCCTGGCGCTTCTCGCCCGAGACGTGGGTCTCGATACCGATGCCGCGTGGATCGAGGTCGGTCTCGATGACCGGGCCAAGCGGTGCCGACCCGTCGAAGGCCTTGCGTGCGGTTCGACGTTCCTGATCCAGCGCGTCCAGATCGTTCAAGATGGTCCATCCCCGCAGAACCTCGCGGACATCCGCCTCCCCGGTAAGGTCAGTGCACTCCCGATCGATGACCGCCGCGAGCTCGCCGGCGTATGTCAGTTCACTGGTCCACTCCGGATAGACGATTGGCGCCCCAGGATTGTGCAACGCGACTGCGGGCTTGAGAAACCAGTCTGGCACGTCGGGGACATCGTAATCCATCTGGTCGATCTTCTCGGCGAAGTTCCGACCCACACAGTAGAAGGTCCCGGGATCGCAGGGTGCGACCAGAGCCGCGTCGTCGCCGATCTCGTAGCTTGCCTCCTCGGTGAGAAGCTGTCCACCTTCGTACGTACCCGCCACAGTGCCGTCGGGTGTTCTTGCCCGTGCGAGTTTCATACCCACTCTGTGCTGGGACGGGAGGAGATACTTTCGATCCGGGTCCTCCGAGGCTGTATTCCGGTTGTACACACCAGTAGCCCGAACGGGGCTGACCTCGGAGAGTGACGCCGACGGCGTGTGGAGCCGGGGACTCATACTGTTGGCTGTAACTGATCTACGATATTCGCCACCACGTGGTGGCGAAATTCTTGTAAGACGTACAGCCAACGGTATCATACTGATTATCGCGAGTCTGTACCGTTTCCACGGATCAAAACGGCTGTTTCACGCCATGACACAGCACTATCAGTCTGATTACCGCCCTCGGTATCATCTACGCGTTTATCAGGACCATCCTCGTTTTGTCGACACTGCTTTGTCCTTGTCTTTGGGTTGTAAGACCGGAATGGGTATACGCCGAGTTCGCCGACTCGGAAGCAATCAGGAACAGAACGACTATTGCCGGCGGCGACACCGACGGGCGGTAAAGCCTGGATCGGATCGGAGCTCCGAGTGTTCTACCCGGGGAGTTACTCCGAGTGCTCCTTTGATGATGGATCCTCGAGGGTGTCGTCAAGTCGGTCTGCGAGATAGATAGCAATCGGGACATCCTCCTGTTCGACGAACCGGACCATCTCCTGCCCGTCGCGCTCGACGACGACGGTGGGAATGTACTCGATCTCGTATTCGTCGACACCCGGGCCGTTCTTGTTCTCGTCTAATTCGTAGTGGATGATTCGCTCGTCGGGAACCCCGGCACTTTCGAGTGCGGCGCCAAAATCGGGCAATTGGGCGCGACAGTCCTTACACCAGTCCCCGCCCCACACCCGGTAGATAATGTCGTCGTGGGATTTGAGGATATCGAC
>JAQCMX010000245.1 GCA_028274885.1 Haloarculaceae archaeon | reverse complement strand
TATTCTATCAGCCAGCTGTCAGACGGCTTGGAGATACTGTGTCCCGAAGACGAGCGTGTTCCAGAACGCGTGGGCGACGACCGGGACGAACAGGTTTCCGGTGTACTCGTAAAGCACGCCCAGAAGGACGCCAGTCAGGCTCAGGATCGTGATGACGACGAATGCGCCCTCCTCGCCGGCCAGCGCCGAGTAGTGCAGGAGGCCAAAGACGATCGAGGCGAAGACGATCCCCGGAACGATCCCGTATGCGCGGCGGAACAGACCCTGGATCACCCCGCGAAAGAGCAGCTCCTCGGCGGGTGCGGTCAGGAGAAACTGGATCGGCAGCAGTACCAGAAAGTACTCCGGATGTTCCCGTCCCTGTTCGACAGCGACGTTCTCGGCGATCTCGTAGCCCAGATACTGTGCCAGTGCTCCAACACCCTCGATTGCGCCGGCGAGGGCGATGGTCCCCAGCACGATCCAGCCGAGTTCGGTCCGTGAGGGTCGGTAGGCAGTCACGAGCGAGTCGTCGTTGCGCCAGGACAGGTACGTGACCCCGACCACCAGAAATCCGACAAACTGCATCGCAGTCGACGACGCGGCGGTGACGACGGGCGCACCCTCCTCGGTATACCCAGCCGCCTCCAGCAGCGAAGTTGCTCCGGCAACCAACAGACTCGCCCCCACGAGGGCGACGAGCAGGACCACCAGGGTGTGGACGAGCGCTGTCACCCGGTCGCGTTGCTCACCGAATCGAAACAGTGGCGTGTCGAACAGGCGGCTGTGAGTTGGACGGGGAAGCCACCTCTCCGGCGAGGGCGTCATTGACTTGAAGTTGTGACCGCGCGGTCAAGATTGCACCGATTCAGTGTCGGGCATTCATGCGGGTGGCCTACCGATCGGGCGTCGATTCGACGAGGTATCGCCGTTTGTCTGCCACCGCCTGTGCCTCCTCGAAATCGCCACCACCGAGTAGTCCACGCGCAGCGCGTTTGCCCCACTCGACGGCTGGCTGTGTGAACGTCTCTACTCCGTAGAGTTCGCCCGCGAGGATGCAGGCTGCCTCCATCGTGTAGAGCAACTCACCGATCCCGTGGGCGTCGAGGCGGTCGATCTCGATCCTGACGTTTGGCCGACCGGCCTCGGCCAGACTGGCCTCCGTGGCCTCGAACTCCGCATCGAGTACCTCCCCGAGTCCGGTTCCGCCGAGATACGACAGCGTCTCGATGTCGGTCTCGGGGATGGTCCGATCCTCGCGAGTGCCCGCACGGACGAGCGTCACGAGCTTGTCCCGAGGCCCGCCCCGGTACAGCTGGAGCTGCGAGTGCTGGTCGGTCGCCCCGAGTGCGCGTGCCGGCGTCTGTCCGTGTCCGTCCTTGCCCAGACTCTCGGCCCACAGTTGTGCGAACCACTCGGCGAACGGTTCCAGGGCCTCCGCGTAGGGCATGATCACGTTGATCGTGGCCCCGCGCTGATCCAGCGCGTATGCCACCGCCCCGTAGGCGTAGGCAGGGCAGTTTTGCAGCGATGGGGCAAGCGACCTCGCAGCCGTCGTCCCTCCATCGAGTACCGCCTCGATGTCGTGGCCCTGAACGGCTGCAGGCACCAGTCCGACCGCCGACAGCGCCGAAAAGCGGCCCGGGACGCCCTCGGGTGCCGCCAACACCGGCACCCCGTTCCGGTCCGCCAGCGCCCGCAACGGGCCGCTGTCCCCGGTGGTGACGATTGTCCGTTCGGTCCAGTCGACACCGACCTCGTTCATCGCCTCCCTGACAACGAGGAAGTTCGCGAGTGTTTCGGCCGTGGTGCCCGAGCGCGAGACGACGTTCACCGCGGTTGCCTCCAGCGGGAGTCGCTCGAGTACCTGCGTTGTCCGCGCGGGGTCGACGTTGTCGAGGAGATAGTGATCGACCGAACTTGGCCCCAGGGCCCGCGAGACTGTCCCGGCCCCCAGCGCGCTCCCGCCGATACCCACGGTGAGAACTGCCTCGCTGTTTTCCAGCCCCGCGACCCCGTCCCGGATCGTCGCGGGCTCGGTCCGCTCGGGGAGATTCAGCGCCGCGTACCCAAACTCCTCGTTTTCCATCCCGGCCGTGATCCGGTCGTGTGCCGCCCGGACCTGGCCGTCCAGTGGTTCCAGCGCGGCCTCGTCGATCCCCGGTTCCGCAACGTCCCCGAGGGCGTTACCGATGTCTACGTTCATGTATCAGTGGTGGCAAAGCAACGTGTTAGTCCCCCCGGAATCGGCCCGCCCGGCTGTCTGCGCTCTTGTAGTCGAAACCAGGAAAAGCGCATGCCTCTTATCGCGGTGTGATGACCGACAGCGACGAGTCTCCGAGGGCAGAAACCGAGGAGTCTTCGGACACGACATCCGGGAACGAGGACAGCGACCGGAGTATGTACGATAGCTCGGACGGACTGCTGGAGAACGCGACCGCCGCCAGCCGAACGGGCGAAACCGCCGAGGAAACCGATATCGAAGGTACGAGCGAACCAGGTGAGGCGGGCGCCTCCGGCGGGTCGGACGTCCCTGCCGACGCTACCCCCTCCGGCGACTCCGAGGATGGTGACCCCGACCAGGTACCTGGCGACACCCAGTCTCCGGGGGACCCATCGAAGGACTCCAAGGCTACTGACTCCGGTGACGAACCCCCCGATGGCACCTCCGAGGCAAACGGTACGGAGACGGTAGGTGCTACTGCTGAGGAAAGTAACACGGAGGCTTCCAGTAATGCAGTCCAGTCTGGGCGATCGGACGCGGCGAATGCGGATTCGGGCGGGGAGACAGAGCGGGTAAACCGGATGAAAGACCAGGGCTCCAACGACCAGCTCGTGAGTGCCGGGAGCGGAGAACCCGAGCGATCCACCGGAACCTTCTACGTCAAACACGTCGAGGACCAGTCGGTCACGCTCCACGAGATCCACACCAGCCAGGTCTACGTTGCGATCGAGAACCCCGATCTGGAACGACGACAGATTATCGAGGCCACACTCGTCGCACAACCGCCCATGAACGTGTCCTTTCTGTTCAGCGAGATCGTCTCGAAACGCACGATTCCGGTTGAGGTTTCCGATCTCGAAGTGACCAGCAATGTCCGCGAGATCGGTGGCGAGATGGGGGTCGGCGAGGCGATTGCAATCGAGCGGGAAGGCGAGGGCGAGATCCACATCCTCACGGTCGAATCCGGACAGGCCGGCGAGCGCGCCGAGGAGATCAGCGACGACGAGACCACCTACAAGAACGCGGGCCGGTACGAGGTCGATCGGGTCGAGATACGCACCGACGAGGACGATGGTATCGTCAGCATCCGTTACCTGCCGGACTGAGAAAATAGAAAGCTTATTCATCGGCGTTGCACAACCACGTCCATGAGCAGGCCCGACGTGGAGTCGCTTCCGTACGACGATTACTCCAACCGCCAACTCGCGGCTGTGCCACTGGTGTTGCTCGCCGTTGCCCTCGCGATTCTGGGCGGTGCGTTCCTTCTGTCGGGGACGCCGATCGATCTCGGCATGGCCTTTACCGGTGGCACCGAGGTTCGCTTCGACGCGGACGCGTCCGGTGACGAGATCAGAGCGACACTCGACGATGTCGACATCGAGTCGCTGCGCTCGGTGGGGCAATCCGACTCGTATCTCCTGCAGACACAGACGACCGACCCCGACGAGGCGACGGCTATCGAGGAGGAGATTGCACAAAACTACGACGTGCTGTCCGTCGAAGTCCGCTCTGCCAGCTTCGGGGCGGACACACAGCAACAAGCCATACTCGGCGTAATTATTGCCTTCGTGGGTATGAGCCTGATCGTGGCACTCATCTTCCGGACGTTCGTCCCGAGTCTGGCGATTGTCGCCTCTGCCTTTTCGGATATCATGATCCCGCTTGCGGTGATGAGCCTGTTTAGTATTCAGTTGACACTCGGAACGGTCGCCGCCCTGTTGATGATCATCGGGTACAGCGTCGACTCGGATATCCTGCTGAACAACCACGTGTTGAACCGCCACGGGGGGTTCTACGAGAGTACCTTCCGGGCCATGCGGACCGGGGTCTCGATGACACTCACATCCATCTCGGCGATGGTTATGATGTTCATCGTCGCAACGCTTTTCGGGATCCCGCTGTTGCCCGACATCGCGCTCGTGTTGGTACTCGGGTTGACAGCCGACCTGATCAACACCTACCTGATGAACGTTAGCCTGCTGCGCTGGTACAAGTACGAAGGGGTCACAAGATGATAGATTTCAGGGACAACTGGCGGATCGTCCTGCTGGTCGTCCTGGCAGTCGTCGCGGGGGCCGCACTGTTTGGCCCGCTTGCCGGCGGCGGGGAGCAACTCGAAGGTACCGAGCAGGTTGTTAACGATCCGACAAATCTTCAGTACGGGCTGGAACTGTCCGGCGGATCGCGGATCCGGGGCCAGCTCGCCGGCACGACCGTCGACGACGCTTCGATCGGTGAGAACGACCGCCGGGACATCGAATTGGGGGTCGCCGAGGAACTCGGTCTCGAACCGATCGACGTGACCGTCAGAGTCACGGGCACCGACACCGCCACTGTCGAGGTTTTCACGAACGTCACTGACCAGCGGGTCGTCGACGCGTTGGGGGCTGCGGGCGTCGAGATCGGGACCGGCGACGTCCGGGCCGGGGTTACGGAGGACACACGCGACCGCGCCGTCAGCGTCCTCGAAAACCGGATCAACGAGGTCGGTCTCTCCGGGGGCAGTGTCACCACTGTGAGCCAGCCCGGCGGCGGGGAACACTTCATTGTGGTCGAGGCACCGGGCATCAACCGGTCCGAACTGCGCGATCTCATCGGCGACCCCGGCCGGGTACAGATCGTCGCTACCTGGCCCAACCGCACCGCCGACGGCAACGTCACCTACGACCGCGAGGAGGTTCTGACCGAGGAAGATTTCGACCGGATCGGTACCGCGGACGCGGGCAACCAGGGACAGCCCCCACACGTGCCAGTGACGCTGAGTACCAACGCGGCTGACCGGTTTATCGAATCGATGAACCGGCTGGGCTTTACCAGCGGTGAGGGGATCGGAAACTGTCGGTGGCGACAGAGCCCGGACGATCCGGGGTACTGCCTGCTGACGGTCGTCGACGGCGAGGCAGTCTACGGCGCGAGTATGAGCAGAAACTTCGGCAACGACCTCCGTACCAACCCAGAGGCGTTCAGGTCGAGCCCCGACTTCCAGATGCAGACACTCAACTTCGACGAAGCACAGGAACTACGGGTCAACCTCGAGGCGGGGTCGCTCCCGACGGAACTGCAGATCCAGACCGAGACGTTCATCTCGCCGAGTCTCGCCCAGGAGTTCAAACCGCTCGCCGCGCTGACGGCGCTTGCGGCGTGGCTGACAGTCTCGGGCGTGGTGTTTTACTGGTACCGTGACATCCGCGTCGCCGTGCCGATGTTGGTCACCGCCTTCGCGGAGGTCTGGATCCTGCTTGGCTTTGCCGCTGCGGTCGGCCTCGCGATGGATCTGTCTCACATCGCCGGGCTCATCGCGGTCATCGGGACCGGACTCGACGATCTGATCATCATGGCCGACGAGATCCTCCAGCGCAAGGAAAACGTCAAGACCGGCCGGATCTTCCAGAACCGCTACCGCAAGGCGTTCTGGGTTATCGGGATGGCCGCGGCCACGACGCTCATCGCAATGTCACCACTCGCGGTGTTGAGCCTCGGTGACCTGCGCGGGTTCGCGATCATCACCATCGTCGGTGTGATAATCGGCGTGGGGGTAACCCGGCCGGCCTACGGTGACATCCTCCGGCATCTCATGCTGGACGACGTCAAACGGAAGTGACGAACAGGCCGTCGTACGTCGGGGGCGTTGGTGAGAACTGCAGGCGCGATTGCACCCGGTCGACGTTCAATACGACCGCCAACCGCCGTATGGGAAGACTTTTATCTTTGCTTATTCAGCACCAGAACAACGATGGCTATTCTCATCACAGGTGCCGACGGCTACCTCGGCTGGCCGACCGCGCTCCGGGTCGCAACCCGAACCGACGACCGCGTCGTGCTCGTCGATACGTTCGGGCGCCGCGAGTGGGTCGAGTCGGTCGGCTCGACGAGTGCGACGCCCATCGTCGGAATGGACGACCGGATCGAAGCCGCCACAGCGGTCCATGGCCTCTCGAATCTCTCCTTCGTCGAGGGGGATCTCACGGAGCGAGCGACTGTCGACCAGCTCCTCTCGGTTCACGAACCCGACACAGTCGTCCACGCTGCGGCACAGCCCTCGGCACCGTACTCCCAGATCAACGGCGAGCGGGCGAATTTTACCCAGCACAACAATCTGCAGGCGACGCGCAATCTGCTGTTTGGCCTGCACGAGAACGACCTCGGCGATACCCACTTTATCGA
>JAQCMX010000111.1 GCA_028274885.1 Haloarculaceae archaeon | reverse complement strand
CTGTCGAACGATGAACGAGGGCTCGAAGATCACGACATCGTCGAACCGAGACAACGGCTACGGGAAACTGTACTCTCTGACCTACGGTACGGGTAGGTGGCCAATGGGCCTGCCCTCACCTGTGTCCGACATACAGGCAGCTTCGTCTTAGCCTGCGCGCGCACGCGCGCAAGGGTTATACACGTTCGATCCTTACATTGTGTATGAGCAGTCACGATACGACTGGCGCTGAAAGAACCTCTCTCCCTGCGTACGATCAGATAGACGTGTCGGTACTCGTGGTCGGGGCTGGCGCTGCGGGCGCCCGCACCGCGATCGAGCTAGCCGAACACGGCGTCGAGGATCTGCTTGTGCTTGGCAAACGCAACCACGGTGACGCCCACACGACCTGGGCCCGTGGTGGCATCAACGGTGCACTTGGAACCCACGATCCTGAGGACTCGTGGGCAATCCACGCCGCCGACACGCTCAACGAAGGACACTTTCTCAACGACCCTGGAAAGGTAGAGACGGTGACCGAACAGATGCCCGAGCGGTTGCGGGAACTCGACGAGTGGGGGATGGATTTTTCCCGGACGGACGGCGGAGAGATCGACCAGCGCTTTTTCGGCGCGCAATCTTTCCGCCGGACAGCATTCGCAGGCGACCATACCGGCGAATCGATGCTGAACGCACTCGTCGACCGTGCTCAGGAGTTGTCCGTTCCGTACCGGGAGAACGTCATGGTGACGAAACTGCTCTCGGACGGGGAACAGCTGTACGGCGCAGTCGGGTTCGACATGGACACCGGCCAGTTTCTCCTGTTTAATGCAGGCACAGTCGTGCTCGCGGCAGGGGGGTACGCGGCTAGCTACAACCGCCACACGTCACGGGACGACGAGAACAACGGCGACGGGCCGGCCCTGGCCTACTACGCGGGAGCCGAACTGATGGACATGGAGTTTGTCCAGTTCCATCCGACCGGGATGGCAGTCGACGAGTCCGACCCCGAGTGGGAGCCCTGGAGTGGGCGTCTGGTTACCGAGGCCGTTCGCGGCGAGGGTGGACGTCTCTACAACACTGCGGGCGAGCGGTTCATGGAGCGGTACTCGCCCGATCAGATGGAACTTGACGCCCGCGATGTCGTCGCCCGTGCGATCGCCAAGGAGATCAAGGAGGGGCGTGGCACAGAAAACGGCGGTGTCTATCTCGATCTCTCACACAAGGACGCGGCGTTTATTCAGGAACGACTGCCCCGGATGTACGAGCGGTTCCAGGAACTCGGTGTCGACATGGCAGCGGAACCGGTCGAGGTTGCGCCGACCGCCCATTACGGAATGGGCGGGGTGGCTGTCGACGAACACGGGGAGACAAGTGTCGACGGCCTGTTTGCGATCGGCGAAACGATGGCAGGCGTTCACGGCGCCAACCGTCTGGGCGGAAACTCGCTGGCCGAGACCGTCGCATTCGGCGTTGTGGCCGGCGAGCGGATCGCAGAGCGGACTGACGGTCCGGGGTCACTCCCGGACAGTGTTGTGGGTGGCGTGGCCGAACCGCATCTCCGCGATCTCTCGGAACTTGCCGGATGCAACGGGGACCACGATGTCATGGACGTGTTCACCGCTATCCAGGACGTGCTGTGGGATCACGCCGGGATCCTCCGTGACGAGGCATCGATGCGAGCGGGTCTCGATGCGTTGGACGACCTCCGACACAAGGCCACAGATATGAGCGTCGGTCCGGTCACCAGTCGCTCGTTCGAATTCGCGGTCGATGTCGGATTCATGCTGACCGCGGCCGAGGCAGTTCTGCGCGGCGGATTGGAACGAACCGAATCACGCGGCGCACACTACCGGACCGACAACCCGGAGACCGATCCCGACTGGCGACAGAACATCTACTTCGAACTGGCCGACCTCGGGGGTATGTCTACCCACACCGAACCTGTCGGCACCTCCAGCCAGGCGGTCCAGGATGCGCTTGATGAAGGCCACGAACTGGACTATCACCAGCTCGAGTAGGCCCTGATTGCCGTCTTTGTGTCATACGGTCGGTTGTAACGATTTACCGGTACCTCGCCGAGCGTTCCAGCGAATTCCGGAACTGACTTATAACCGACCGTATCAGTCTCTCACGCACTGTCACCGTGTTTTCGATACCAGACCTGTTCCCCAACCGGTGACCCACCCGCTTCGATATCCAGTCTGCTCACAAACAGGTCACGGACGGCCAGCGTGACCACGAGGGTCTGGGTTTTTTGCTCCTCGGATCTGACTGTGACGTGACAGTGACCATCCTGTGTTGTTACCGATTCGATGGTGCCGACCGACCACCGATCGCGGTGGTGGGCCGGCTCGCGCGCGTGAATGCGGTCGTGAGTCATGGCTGTGCTCAGGGGTCGCCCGCGGCCGTTCCAGTTGTCTGCTCTGTCGCCATCTCGGTGAGTGGGACCTCCATGCCGAGCAGTCCGGCACTCCCAGTCCAGAGCCGTCGGGCGGCATCGCGGTCCCGGGCAGCCCCGGAGGGCGTTGTTGATTGTTGATTCGCAAAGTACCTCCCCGAGATATCAGCGGTACGCGGCGAAACACCGACGAACAGTATCTCCGCGGCCCCGTCGGCGACGGAGGTCACTCCGGGGAGCACCTCGAGTCGCTGAACCAGATTCGGTAGCGGGCCGGGGAGAAACCGACTGAAACCGCTGCCCGGAATCGCACCCGGATGGACGCTGTTCGAGGTCACATCCCGGCCGGTTGCGTCGAGTCGTCTCGAAAGTTCCGCCGCGAAGAGGATGTTTGCAAGCTTCGAGTGGCTGTATGCGCTAAGTCCCGAGTATCGGTCGTCACCTTGCACCCGCTCCAGATCCAGCGAGGCCCCTTTATGTGCCGCCGAAGCCGTCGTAACGACCCGGGCGCCCTCATGGAGATGGTCCAGGAGTTCGGCCGTCAGCAGGTACGGCGACAGATGGTTGACGTGGAACGTATACTCGACGCCAGCGTCGGTTAGGGCACCGTTCCGGAACAACGCGCCAGCGTTGTTGACGAGGAGATCGATCCCGTCTGTCTGTTCCTGCACGGCCGTTGCGAGCTCCCGGACTGCGTTGGAATCCGCGAAATCCGCCTGCAAAAACGTCGCTTCGACGCCCGTCCGTGAGAGTTCATCGACAACCGCCGCACCTGCATCCCGGTCCCGGCCGTGAACGAGGACGTCGGCGCCGAGTCGACCTAACGCCAGCGCCACAGCGCGGCCGATCCCGCTCGTCGATCCGGTGATCAATGCCCGCAGTCCGGTGCAGTCGACATCTGACACACCAGCGAGCGTTTCTGGAAGGTCACTCATTATCCGTTTAACGGATTCGAGGGGTAAAACGTCACCACTTCGGTCAGAGGCTTCGATTCACGGGAGTTCCGGAC
>JAQCMX010000223.1 GCA_028274885.1 Haloarculaceae archaeon | reverse complement strand
GCCGGCTGGCGAACCGAAGCCGCGTTCCAGCGCCGCGTCCACCGATCCCTGACGCGGTACATCGTCGTGCTCCGCCGGTAGGGATCCCCCACTCCGACACGCAATGCATATTTACTTATTGCAATTATACTTGTCTGCATGGGGATCATAGAACTCTCGTCGGCGAACCGGACCGGTCGCCGACCGCTGGCACCGTCGGCACTGTCTCCCGTATCCAGGCGGAGTCGGAACACTGTTTCTTCCTCGGGGAGGGGACCCTTGGATGGCTGACACCGACGACGAAGGAACTGACACTGACGCGTCCCGAACCCGCGAACGGACCGGTGCTGGTGCGGTTGAGGCCGAGGCGGTCGAAGCCGCCGGACCGGACGAGTTCGGACTCGTCCAGATCTGGTGGGGCGATGGCAAGGGAAAGACCACCGCCGCGATGGGAATGGGGTTTCGGGCGGCCGGACACGGCTTCCGGGTACACATGCTACAGTTTATGAAAGGCGGGACCGCAAGTGTCGAAGATATCCGCGGCGAGTACAACGCGATGGCGGCGATGCCGGGCATCTCCTACGAGAACACGGGCCACTACGGCTGGCACGGGCGACTCGACGACTCAGACGAGGACGAACACGTTGCGAAAGCCCGCGCGGGTCTCGAGCGAACCCGCCAGATCGTCGCGGCCGCGGGGGATGTCGACCTGTCCTCGCCGATCGACCTCGATGCCTCCCCGGAGGCTGGGGTCCATATGCTCATTCTCGACGAGATTCTCTACGCGGCAAACCGCGACCTGATCGACCCCGCAGACGTCGTCGATCTCGTTGACACGAAGCCAGACGGACTCGAGCTCGTACTCACGGGGGGACACGAGCAACCGGACTATATCTCCGACCACGCCGATCTGATAACGAACGTACAAAAGGAAAAACACCCGTTTTCGCGTGGACACGCCGCCCGGAAGGGAACCGAATACTGATGACCCAGACGCTTCTCGTGGCGGGCACCGCAGGTCACGTGGACAGGAGTACCGTCGCGACCGGTCTCTCCCGGTGGCTCCCGCGACGAAACGCCCCGATGGTGCCGACGACAGATACGAACCCGGTCCGATTGAACCCCTGCGACGAGGGCGAGAACCGTCTCGTGATACACGACCGAGCAGTCGAGCACTACGACGCGGAGAGAGACCACACAAGAAACCCGGAACGACCCTTTCGTGTTGCTGTCGAATCCTACAAGCGACTGACCGGTACCCACGATGTCATGATGGCTGAAAGGGTAGAAACACCGCCGGCATCAACCGACACGACCGCGACCTCCCCGACGTGGAGACATCCGGGCACGAGGGTGTCGGTCCCGTGATGCAGTCAGCACGGCCCACCAGGAGACCGACGGCAGCCGCTCTGTCGGTCCTGGTCAAAGCGGGTCCATCCGCCCAACTCCCGGAGACAGTGGGTGAGAGCGGATGAACCCGGAACCGCTCGCTGTGGTCGTGCTGGCACTACTGCTCGACGTGGCAATCGGGGAGTGGCCCGACAGCGTCCATCCGGTCGCGCTGTACGGCCGAACGATCGGACGACTCGATCGGTCGTGGCATCGTCCCCGACTCGTGGGGGTGATCGTAGTACTGGTGGCTCCGCTGTTGGCAGCGGTGCTCCTTGGCGCTCTCACCGTGGGCGCGTTCGCCCTCAATCCAGTCGTTGGTGTCGGCGTCGCAACGCTCGCTCTGTTCAGTACTGTCAGCCTGCGCAAACTCCTCGCGGTCTCGCGGTCGGTAATCAAGCACACGGTCTCGAATCCGGATCGTGCGCGAACGGAGAGCCGGGCGCTGGTGGGCAGAGAGACAGACACGCTCTCCCCGGGCGAACTCCGGAGTGCTGCCGTCGAGAGCACCGCAGAGAACCTCTCGGACGGGCTCATAGCCGGGCTCGTCGCCTTTACGCTCGGTAGCAGGGTGTCGGTCGCTGTCGGAGTTGCGGCGGCAACCTGGGTCAAGGCTGTAAACACCATGGATTCCATGCTCGGCTACCGTTCGAAACCCGTCGGCTGGGCGAGTGCGCGACTCGACGATGTCCTGATGTGGGTTCCGGCCCGGTGCAGTGCCCTCCTGATCGCAGTCGCATCGCGCGATCCCTGGGCGGTCGTGCGGGCGCGACCGTGGGTACAGAGTCCGTCCTCACCGAACTCGGGTTGGCCGATGGCCACACTGGCCGCGAGCGCGGGGGTGCAACTCTCGAAACCCGGGGCTTATGCGTTGTATCCGGCTGCCGAACTCCCGACCGTCGAACAGGCCCGCGCCTGCGTCCGGACCGCCGGGGTGGCCGGGTTGCTCTCATTTGGGGTAACTGGGGTGGTGGTGTGGTTCTGACCCCCCTCCGGGGTGCGCTCGGATTTCTCACCCGTGTCCCTGTCGGACACGATGAGCGGGCCTGGGACGCGTTCCGGCGGTCGCCGATCACATTCCCTGCCGTGGGCTACATCGTTGGCTCGCTGCTGGCCCTGCCCTACTTCCTCCCGGTACCGGCGCCGACGGTCGCGTTTTTGTTTGTCGCCTGGCTGTACGTCCTCACCGGCATCACCCACGCCGACGGGCTTGCCGACCTGGGTGACGCGGTCGTCGTTCACGGGGACGTGGCCGACCGCCGGGCTGTCCTGAAAGATACAAGCGCGGGCGTGGGTGCTGTCCTGTCTCTCACGACCGTACTGTTCGGCCTTGGACTCGCGGCACTGGCGCTTGCCACGGAGCCGTGGATGGCACTCAGACTGGTCGTTGTGGCCGAGGTAGGGGCGAAACTGGGCATGGCGCTGGTCGCCTGTTTTGGTACCGCGACCCACCAAGGTCTCGGTTCGGCGTTGACCGGGGAGGTACGGCCGCGGTCGTTTTTTCCCCCGGCGGTGGTGGCCCTTCCGGCCGCGTTCCTGACCTGGCCCGACCCTGCTGCCGGTGTCACACTCGGTGCCGGTGTGCTCGCTTCGGGGCTGGTCCACCGGTGGGCCCGTCACCGACTGGACGGCGTCAACGGTGACGTTCTGGGAGCGAGCAACGAACTCGCGCGGGTCGTCGGGCTGCACGCGGGGGTGATCGCGTGGATGCACTACTGATGTGTGGCGGCCGTGGAAGCCGTCTCGGATCCGAGGTCGAAAAGCCTCTCTTCGAGGTTGCGGGCCAACACATGCTCGACCGCGTCCGGGCAGCACTCGCAAAGAGCCGGATCGAAACCGTCTACGCCGTCGTCTCCCCACAGACACCCGAGACCCGAACACATCTCGACGACCTGGAGGCACCCACAATCGATACCCCCGGCGAGGGATACGTGGCCGATCTCGGCCACGCACTGGATCACGTTTCACTGCCGGTGTTGACCGTCACAACCGACCTTCCGCTGCTGGATGGCACGGCCGTCGATCGCGTTCTCGACAGCCACGACAGGACGTGTCGGCGGCGTGAGTCGCTGTCCGTCTACGTCCCGGCCGCAGTGAAGCAACTGCTCGGGGCGAGTGCCGACCGCACCGTCACGGAGAGCGGACGAACAGTCACTCCAGCAGGTATCAACATCGTTTCCAGCGGGGAAACCGAACGAAGCCACGTGACATGGGACGTGCGTCTCGCGGTCAACGTGAACTACCCGGAGGACGCGACTATCGCGGAGGTGCTGGCGTGAGACTGTTACTTGTGGTCGGGACGACACGGACCGCGGGGATCGACGGGCTGAGCGCCGCCGGCTCCGACCGGGCAATGTTGCATCATACCCCCGCTGCAGACGCGGAACTGGTCGAATATGGCACGACCGTGTTCGCGCCGGAAGTCCCGGTGAGTCCCTCGGGCTGTCCGACCCCTGCAGTCGTTACGCGCTCTGTTCGTGAACTGACTGGATTCCGGACGCTGACGGTCGGTGCAGGGCTTGTGACACAAACGGCAGCACCGACCGTCACAGTCACAGAACAGCCGGGCCGGGACGTTCGGGACCGGGCGGCGGTTCCAGCGGCCGCCGATATCTTCGAGACCGCCCGGTCTGTCGGCCGTGGTATCCCCGACGCCGAGGTGTTCGTCGGCGAGAGTATCCCCGGTGGCACGACCACGGCACTTGGCGTTCTCAAGGCGCTGGGAGAGCCATACAGCGTCTCCTCTTCGCTCCCGGAAAACCCACGTTCGCTCAAGCGCAAGGTCGTTTCGGCAGGGCTCTCCGAGAGCGGTCTGGAAGAAGGTGACGCAGCCGGCGAGCCGCTCCGGGCGCTCCGGGCGATGGGGGATCCGGTTCTGGCTGCCGTGGCGGGACTTGTAGTCGGTGGGCTGGAGAGTGACACCGACGTCACACTCGCGGGCGGAACACAGATGATAGCTGCCGGGGCGCTGGTCCGCCATTTTGGTGTCGAGGACGCGCTAGGCGTTGCGACGACGTCGTTCGTCGAGGCCGACCCGACCGCCAACTTGCAGGAGGCCACGAACGCACTCGATCTCGCGCGAACGGTCACAGATCCGGGATTCGAACAGTCAGAACACGTTGCGTTCCGTGGCTACTGCCGTGGCGAAGCAAAGGAAGGCGTCGGCATGGGCGGGACGCTGGCGCTGGCCGGGCGCCAGGGCGTCCCGATGAAGGCGGTCCGGGATCGTATTGCAGACACCTACGAGGCGGTGATCGAAACCGATGGGATCTAACGACGCGGGGTTCGTGGTGCCGGACGGGTCCGGGTACGCAATCTGCCGGGTATCGGCAGGGGAGGACCTCTCCTTGGGGGTGTTCGAGGATGTTTGAGACTGCGATCACCGAGGCGGTGTTTCGCCTGCGCCGCGAGGGCACACACTGGCTCTCGACTGGCTGGAACGGTGGGCACTGGAACAGCCCCGTCGCGTACAACATCTCGGTCCCCGAGGATTGGGGTCGAACTGACCTCGGGGCGTACGTCGCCGATCGTCGCCAGCGGGCAGGATTCGAACGCGACGGCCCGGCACTCCTGACGGGTGTCGATCTCGACCATCTCAGAGGGGCCCGGTACGGCCCGGTCGAGGCCTACGCCACAGTCGGGTTATCGAACCCGGCGGCGCTCCCAATCGACCCCACCGATGGGGGTACAGAGCAACCCGACCACGACCGACCCGACGCTGGAACCGTCAACCTCCTCGTCGGAACAGTGCGGGCACTCGAGACTGCCCCACTGGCGAATATGCTCGCCGTGGCGGTCGAAGCGAAAGCGACAGTGCTCTCTGTGGAAACCGGCTTTCCCGGAACCACGACGGACGCGATTGTCGTCGGCTGTGATCCGGACGGCGAACCGGCCGAGTACACCGGCAGCCTGCAGGAGGTGGGCGCGGCCACCCGGGCCTGTGTCCGGGACGCTCTCCTTGCGAGCCTCCGCTCCCGGTATCCCGACGACGGCTTTCCCGCGACGGTCGAGGATGCCCGGCACGGCGTTGCAACGACGTTCACCTCCGAGGTCTTTAGGATCGGCTAACTACTCGCTTTCCCCTATGTGCCTGCCGCTAACTTCACTGCCGGGGTCGGTTCCACCTGAAACGCAGCGCACGCGCGGCTGACGTGTGTCAGACAACGGTTGCAGATCTCTCAGCTTTGGAACACACGGGTGGCTCGTGGCTCTCCCAGCGATTCCTGCGAGTCTGTCCCGCCGCGGCAACGCACCTTCCACGCCGTGACACCGTTCGCAGTGGGACGTGGGCAGGACAATGACCGCGGTCATCAGTATCAGGGGTCGACCCCGAGGGCAGTCCACAGCCGAGCCGTGTCACCGTCCATACGCGAAAGAAGCGAGCGCACGCCCTCTCTGGTTTCGGTGTCGACAGTGACCCGGGCCATCCCTTCGCCGGGCTGGCCGTAGACCACGCTCGCACCGGCAGGGGCCACGAAGATGGCGGGCAGGGTTGCAAGATCCTCCTCCCCGTCGACCATGAGAAGTGTCGAACGATCCCCCGCACTATCGATCGCAGTCACGAGCGCCTCAAGAAGATCCTCGGTGAGAGTTGCTGCCGGGTTCGAGACCTGACGTTCGCGGTCGAATCCCTCGAAGGAGTCGATCCTGTTCGCGATTTTGTCGTCGACAGCCTCCCGTTCGGTCCGCTCGTCGACCAGTGCGACCGCCGGCGTCTCGCCCGCTTCGATGACGTGGTAGGTGACGACATCACCGACAGTGACGAGTGGCGAGGATGCGGTTGCGAGCAACTCCGTGGCGTCGGTGTAGA
>JAQCMX010000221.1 GCA_028274885.1 Haloarculaceae archaeon | reverse complement strand
GGCGCGTACCACGACAGCGCCGGCGAGAACTATCTGGTGCCACTGGAAATCGTCTTCCGAAACCGGGTTCCGGTTGGCTCCTCGCTCCGTGCGCGTACCGACCCCAAAGAGCACGGCCTCGACTATCCGGAGTGGCCGGGGCACGCGATTGACCTTCCCGAAACCGTCGTCGAGTTCTCGACAAAATACGAGAAACAGGATCGGTATCTCACCCGGGAGGAAGCTGACGAAATCGCAGGGACGGCAAACGTCGACGCACTCGTCTTCCGTGCGCGCCAGGTCAACCGACTCGTCTCAGACCGTGCCAGCGCGGCCGGGATGAGCCATCAGGACGGCAAAATCGAGTGTCTGTACTACCGCGGGGAGATTCGCGTCGCCGACGTCGTCGGGACCTTCGACGAGAATCGATTTTCTTACGACGGTCAGCAACTCTCGAAGGAGGTCCTCCGCCAGTATCACAGGCGAACGCAACCCAACTGGGTCGAGGCAGTCAGCGAAGCCAAACAGCAGGCAAAGTCGAGGGGTATCGCAGACTGGAGGTCACTCTGTGACCGTCAACCGGACCCAGTTCCCTCCAAGGTCGTCCAGGCGGCGCGAAACCTCTACTGTGCGGGGACGAACGCCTACGTCGGTCGGGACGTGTTCGACGCATCCCCGCTCGAGGCGGTGATCTCCAGCGTAGACGCCGACTGAGTCAGTCGTCGGCTTCAGACTCGGACGGGCCCTTTTCGAGACCGTCGGTGGGGCCGTCTGGAACCCAGTCGTTGAGATCCGCCGGCGCACCGAGCTGTTTGTCGTTGGTCTCGAAGTCGTCAGGGTCGCGCACACGCGTTCGACCCCGGAGGACCGCAATCTCGTCGTCGAGGTGCAGTTCGATTGCCTCCAGCAGTGCCTCCGCTTCCAGCGGCTGTCCGAGGCGGCGGAGATCGTCGACATCCGCGTCCGGCGGGACGTTGAATACCCGCTGTGCGATGATCGGCCCCTGATCGAGGTCCGTCGTGACGTAATGGGCGGTGACACCGGCGATCCTGACACCTTCCTCCAGGGCCTGCATATACGCCTCGGCCCCGGGAAAGGCGGGCAGAAGCGACGGATGAACGTTGATGATCTGATTCTCATAGCGAAACACGACGTCGGGACTGAGAATGCGCATGTACCGTGCGAGCACCATCAGGTCAGCGTCGTACTCTGCAAGCAGGTCGAGTAACTGGTCCTCGTCCGGGGTACCTTTCTCGTCGCCGATGTCGTGAAAGGGGACGTCGTACCGTTCTGCCAGCGGCCGCAGGTCGGAGTGATTTCCGATGACAACGGTTATTTCTGCACCGAGTTCGCCGTTGTCCCAGGATTCGAACAACGCCTCCAGACAGTGTGACTCCTTCGTGACGAGAACGGCGATCTGCTGGGTTTCGCGCTCGGCGGGGAACCGTGCCTGTACGTCCACACCGAGTCTCTCGCCCAGTTCCTGCAGATCGTCGCGGAGTTTCTCCCGCGTACAGACCATCTCTGTCGTGTCGACCCGCATCGTCATCCGGAACGTACCCTCCCTGACAGCCTGATCGAGGTCTTCGATGTTGATACTGCGCTCGAACAGGAGTGTCGTGATGTTTGCGATCAGTCCGGTATCGTCCTCGCCCACGACGGTGATCTCTGTAAACTCACGGGTCATGGTTGGTGTCTCCCCCTCCGTACCGCCCAAACCGACACTCCCCACACCGCCAGCCGACTTCGAATCATATATTTCGGGAGGGGACTGTGACGACAAAAAGTTTCCTTTTCTGCGAGGGTGATCTCACCGGAGACGGCAGAATCACAAGCGTTTTCGACGCCCGCAACGCTCTGTTGATCAATGAGAGGGTACACCGCAACCGTCACAGTTCGGCTCAAAGACGGCGTCCTCGATCCGGAGGCAAAGACCACACAGCGAGCCCTCGAACGTCTCGGATTCGAACTCGACGCGCTGCGCTCGGCAGACCAGTTCGAGATCGATCTCACGGCGGACACCGGGCCAGATGCTCGCAGACGGGTCGAGGAGATGACCGAACAGCTACTCGCCAATCCGACCCTTCACGATTACGAGATCGCGGTCGAAAAACGATGACTGTCGGGATCGTTCAGTTCGGCGGCAGCAACTGCGATCGTGACACACTTGTCGCACTGGAAACACTGGGGATCGACGCACAACTCGTCTGGCACAGAGATGGGTTACCCGCGGAGACCACCGGTGTTTTGCTTCCCGGGGGATTTTCCTACGGTGATTACCTGCGTGCTGGTGCGATGGCAGCGCAGTCACCGATCATGAGCGAGGTCCGGACCGTCGCCGCGGATGGGGTGCCGGTTCTTGGCATCTGCAATGGTGCTCAAATCGGCTGTGAGTCCTCACTCACCCCCGGTGCCTTCACCACAAACCAAACAGCTCGGTTTAAATGTGAACACGTCTACCTGCGCGTGGAAAACGCCGACACACCCTGGACCAGCCAGTATCACCACGGTGAGGTCCTCGAATTTCCAATCGCCCACGGTGAGGGTCGGTTCGAAATCGAGAACGACCACCTCAACCGACTCGAGGCCGACGATCGGATTCTGCTCCGGTACTGCGACAGCGAGGGGGCGGTCACGGAGGAGGCCAACCCAAACGGCTCCAAACGGGGTGTGGCTGGCATCACGGGCCGGGAAGACCACATAGCGGTGATGATGCCCCATCCGGAACGCGTCTGCCTGTCTGACGTCGGTCCCACCGACGGCCGGGGTGTCCTCCGCGGATTCGCACATTAGATCCGGAACCTAATCAGACGGCCTATACCAACCGGTGTTCGGCTTTCGAAAGGGGAAAACAGGGACGTGGAGCGTGTGACACTATCTTCCAGCACCTCTCGGCACAAGAAGACTCCAGACCCTGATTGATATTAGCTGCCGGGAGCATTAATACCACGGCCTACCGGAGTGAAAGTGAAAGTAGACGGCCGCTCAGAGCGATCGCAGGGATGAACTGTGACTTCTCACCGCGAGAGCGGTGCTGCATAGCTCCGTTCGCGTTTACAGACGGTTTCCCAGGTCAGTTCACACGCACAGGATAGCTGTTCGAAGACACCGGGATCCTGTCTGAGATTGAAATCCTTGATACCGCGTTGGACCCGATCGTCACACTCACCGCAGTTGTGCGGGCCGCGGTCGCTGCCGTGACCCACCGGATCCGAGACGACGAGAACGTCTTCATCCGCCGTGGACTCGAGTACTGCCGTGACGCTCCAGAGCCAGGGTGGCCGGTAGCCATCGTTGTAGTAGAGATCTTCGACCATGGTGTGGCGCTGGACGTTACAGGGGTTCATCGAAACGGTATGACAGCCCTCTACCCCGGCACACCGGCGGACCGAGGCGGTCATATCCTCGATTGCCTCGGTCTCAGAGAGAAACGGGGGTTTCATCAGCAGATAGGCCTTAATCCCGGCGCCCGCGTCGGAGGCGTCGGCAGCAGCCCGCTCGAACTCGGAAAAATCGAAGTACTTGTTCACGCAATCCCGGCGGACACGGTCGGTCGCTGTCTCGAGGCCCACAGCCACGTCGGTTGCGAGCCCTCTGCTGGTGAAATCGGCGATCTTGTGCTCGTCGACAAAATCCGGCAGGGATTCGACGACCAGACGATCCCGCTGCGCGAACGTTTCGGCGATTGCTACCCGTGTTCTGGCGGGAATCTCACGTTCGTCGAGGAAGGAACCGGACGTGTAAATTTTCACCTGCCCAGCGACACCGTCTGAACCGAGTTCCTCGGCGTGTTCGCGTTCGTGCGCGAGACAGGTGTCGATCTGCGTCATGAGATCCTCGTGGGCGACACTCCCATCTTCGACGCTCTCTGCGACGTACCCACACATCGTACAACCACCGGCACGGGCCCACCGACAGCCGCCGGTGTTGAGGATAATCGTCAGCGAGTCGTAGACGCCGTCTGGCGTGTTGTCCTCGTCCAGCCAGACCCGGGTCGGTTCGGTGGGGTCGTAGGTCTCGTCCTTGCGGGATCTGATCTCCCGCATCGCCTGATTGTGGGCGTCCATCCCCTTTCCCTGCTCGTAGACGTCGGGACTGGGTTTGCTCATTACCGGTCTTACGCAACCGGCACCTAAATCGCCTGCGTTCGTCGGGAGACCCCGACTGCAAAACTCACCCGAAAATCTGCGCGTGACCCGGTCGTCACCCCCGATACCTGAACGAAATCACCGTCGAGACCTCCTGTCCCCCGCCGAGCGATTCCGTCGTCACGTCCAGTCGGTACACATCACTCTCGCCGAGGGTGTCGTGGACGATTCCCCGGATATCGCTTGCACTGGCGTCGGTTTCGTGGACCGCAACTCGGATCGTATCACGGTTTTGAGCCACCTCTCCAACGTCGTACCCACCGGACTCGAGCGCCGTCCGTATCTTTTCGTTGACATCACCCATACAAAACCGGTGGCAGGCCGGATATAAAAACCCGCAGACTCCAACGGCGTATCGCCACAGTCGTGTCTCTGTGAACTACCCTACTCACAGCTTATTTACAGTTTCGCCACGGGCTTTGGAGAGTCAAAAATCGAAAGGGAAGGGGAAATCACAATACGTGACACGTCATTGACCTCCAGACGGTGGGATGACACGGTGGCTGACTGGAAGTCACCTGAACCAAGGGGCCGCGTATAAAAGTTTGTGTGGCATGGTGTACCGTATGACTTATACACTCCCTCTTTTTCCTTCGAACCGCCATCTCAGCCACACGTCTGCTCACTCCATCGGCCCTTTCGCCTGGACCGACCGGTCGTGTCCGCCGACTGATCTTCTCTCCGGTGCCGAGACATCGCCGAGGGTCCCTGTCACCGACCGGCAGCCAGACGAACAGTACGCGCCACCGTCGCGGACCGGGCCGCCACAGAACTCACACCGCTCGCTCGCCGAACTGTCGGTAACCGTCCCCTGGCTTGGGGACCCACTGTCAGCGTCGTCTGGAGCGTCCCGTCCCACCACCTCTAGTCTTTTTCTGTCTCACGTATACACGTGGGAGCTGGTTGTTATATACGGGTGGTGTAACTGACAGTGCAAAGGCGTTTAGGTCTCCTCGACGTGACGCACCTGGCTGGCGATCCCCCGGGTGCTCTCGACCATCTCGGGGCCAGACATCCGGGCCCGTCCCACGGCAAAGGCTCTGGGACCCTCGATCACGACCTCGTCGCCTACGCGGATCGACTCGTCTGC
>JAQCMX010000217.1 GCA_028274885.1 Haloarculaceae archaeon | reverse complement strand
CCAGACGCTCATAGTGATTATGACGGTAATTTTCGGCCTCGATCGGGTATCTCGGCTGTTGCCGGACCCGAGACAGGGGATGAGTAACACGATAGCGGTACAGACTCGCAGTAATCACATCAGAAACCGCCGGCGGGGAGTCACTCGATGTCCTGCAGAAAGTTCCGAATCACGTCGTGACCGACCGCCGTGAGTACCGACTCGGGGTGGAACTGAACACACTCGATTGGATGCTCGCAGTGGCGAATCCCCATGACGAGTTCGTGCCCGTCGACTGTCGTCGTTGCCGTCACCTGGAAACAGTCCGGTATCTCGGTGGCTATCAGCGAGTGATATCGCCCGCCACGAAACCCCTGCTCGAGTCCGTCGTAGACCCCTTTGCCGTCGTGATCGATCGGAAAGGCCTTGCCGTGGATCGGTTCCGGGGCGTTGCCGATCGTCCCGCCGTAGGCGTAGACAGCGGCCTCCAGTCCGAGACACACACCGAGTGTCGGCACCTCCGGGCTCACGTCCCGGAGAACATCGTTTGTGACCCCGATGTCGCGCTCATTTTTCGGGTGGCCGGGCCCGGGCGAGATCACGATCGCATCGGGATCGGCGTCCCGCACGTCTGCAAGCGATGCAGTGTTGCGCAGCACCTCGGTCTGTGCGTGTTCGCTCACGTATTCGACCAGATTGTAGGTAAACGAGTCGAAGTTATCGACAAAGAGCACCCGCGGGTGGCCGGTCTCGGTGTCGTCACGGCCAACAGTCGTCGTGGTCATCGTTGTACCTCGCCTGTCAGTTCGGTCCCGTCTGTCACCCTGATGTCGTCAAGCGCGTCCAGTACCCCGTCCATCTTTTGTTCGGTCTCCTCGTACTCCGCGGACGGATCGCTGTCGGCGACGATTCCCGCACCGGCCTGGACAGTGATCCGTTTGGATGCCTCGAAGCGTTCCCCCAGGTCGTCGATTGTGGCCGAGCGGATCACGATCGCAAAGTCTGCATCGTCCTGCCAGGAGATGTAGCCAACACCACCCCCGTAGGGACCCCGGGGTTCGTGCTCGAGGTCGTCGATGATCTCCATGGCCCGGATCTTCGGTGCCCCCGAGAGGGTCCCCGCCGGGAACGAGGCCCTGACAGCGTCAAAAGCGTCATATTCGTCGTCTAATGTCCCGGTGACCGTCGATTCGATGTGCTGGACGTGAGAGTATTTCAGCACGTTCATGAACTCCTCGACCCGAACACTGCCCGGGGCAGCCACCCTGCGGACGTCGTTGCGCGCGAGATCGACCAGCATCGTGTGTTCGGCGCGTTCCTTGCCGTCTGCGAGCATCTCGCCGGCCAGTCGTCTATCCTCCACCGGGCTGGTCCCACGGGAACAGGTGCCAGCGATGGGGTTCGAGACGATCCGGCCGTCGCTGACCGAGACCAGCGTCTCGGGGCTGGCTCCGACAATCGTCCGGTCACCGTAATCGAGCAGGTACATATACGGTGAGGGGTTGACCTCGCGGAGTGACTCGTACAGCCCTAAGGGGTCCACGTCCCCGTACAGTTCGCGCTTGCGCGAAATAACACCCTGGTAGATGTCGCCATTGACGACGGATTCTTTGGTGCGTTCGACCGCCGTCTCGTACTCCTCGCGTGGTCCCGCTTGCTCGCGCTCGCGCCGGAACCCGCCGGTTTCGAGGGCGGAACAGTCCCCGAGTATCTCCGCGACACGGGCAGTCTCGGTCCGAAGTTCGTCGTAGCGTCTGCCGGGGTCGTCACCGGCCCGAACGATCGGGGTAAACACCAGCGAGACCGACCGATCGGCGTGGTCGAACGCGACCGTCTTCGTCGACAGAACAAACTGTGCGTCCGGATAGCGGGAGTCGGGTTGCTCGACGCCCACCTCGTCGAGCCAGAGATCGTACACCGCGTCGTAGGCGAGAAAGCCAACCAGGCCGCCGTCGAGTGTCTGGCGGTCCCGGTCGGGAAAGCCCCGTAACGTGACCGTCGGGAGCGTCCTGCGCAGGTCGTCGAGCGTATCACCATCCGGCGGGCCGAACAGATCCTCGTATCGTGTCCCGAGACACTCGATCTCGGTGTCGGTGTCGTCGACTGTCACCACCGCCTCGGGGTCGTATCCGACGAATGAAAATCTGGCGTGGCGGTCCTCGCGGGCCGGCGCGAAAGCCCCGTCGGGGTCGCTGGAGGCGACCTTTTGTGCACTTTCGAGCAGGAAGGTGTACTCGCCGCCGGGGGCGTCGGTCGTCCGTCCGGTGAGGGCGGCGTAGGCGTCGAGCGGATCGATGGAGACGTCGAGTGTGGCCTCGGTTCGGACGACGACCGGGTCGGACTCACCGGTCGACCCCGCCCCGGACCCGTGTCGGCCGGACTCGACGAGTTCGACGAACGACTCGCGGTCCCGGTCGAGCAGGTGGTTCACGCCAGTTCACCCCTGGCTGCCGCGAGGAACGCCCTCATCGCGTCGTGGTCTTTCACCCCGGACTGTCGGTCGTCGGTGCTATCCACAGCACGTTCGACACCGCTCGCTGTATCGACCGCGTACGGGCGGACAACCTCGATAGCCTCAGCGACGTTGGTCGGCGTCAGGCCACCGGCGAGGACAACCGGGACCGCGAGTCGTTCCACATGTTCGCGGGTACGCGTCCAGTCGTGGGGCTCGCCGGTTCCGCCAGCGCCGCGTTCGTCCGTGGTGTCTACCAGGACAGCATCAGCGTGTGCCGCGTGGGCCTCGATCTCCGGGTCGTCGGCATCGACTGCGGCGATAATGCGGGCGTCGACGCGCTCACCCAGTCCGCCGAGTTTCTCCGGCGGGAGGTCCCCGTGGATCTGGAGTGTGTCGGCGGCGACTGTCCGCTGGAGAGACACCGCCTGCTGGACGCTCTCTGGCATGGTCACGAGCACCGAACTCACGAACGGTGGGACATCCGCAACGAGATCTTTCGCCCGGTCCGGTTCGAGTTCCCGCGGCGTCTCGATCGGCACGTCAGTGATAAATCCAATGGCGTTCGCACCCGCCCGAATCGCGACATCCCGGTCCTCGGCCCGCGTGATCCCGCAGATCTTGACCCGTGGTTGTGCCGTCATTGTGTGGTGACACGCCTGAGTTCGTCCAGTTTCTCGGCCGCCTCACCGGAATTGATGCCGTGGCGGGCCCGTTCAACTCCCTCTGCGATCGAATCGGTCTCACCGGCGACGTAGAGGGCGGCGCCCGCGTTGGCGAGGATGATGTCGCGTTTTGCCCCCTGGAGTTCACCGGTGATGATCCCCTGCATATCCGCGGCGTTGTCGGCTGGCTGCCCGCCGGCGATGTCCGCGACCGGATGCCGTTTCAGACCCAGGTTGCCCGGCGTGAGCGTATACTCCTCGGTCCCGTCGCCGTCGACCTCCACGACGGTCGTCTCGCCGTGGACGGCGATCTCGTCGAGGCCGGAACCGTGAACCACGAGCGCCCGTTCGACATCCATCCGTGCGAGCGCCCGCGCGACGACCGCCACGAGATCCGGATCGTAGACACCCACGACCTGGGCGTCGGCCCCCGCAGGGTTGGTCAACGGGCCGAGCACGTTGAAAATCGTCCGCATCCCCAGTTCCTGGCGCGGACCGATGACCGCCTTCATCGCCGGGTGAAAGACAGGCGCAAGCATGAAGCCGATTCCGCGCTCCTCGATTGCTCGCTCGACCGCCGGCGGCTCGGCGTCGACCGTGACCCCAACCTCCTCGAGGACGTCAGCACTCCCCGAGGACGAGGAGACGGAGTAGTTCCCGTGTTTCGCGATCGGAACGCCAACGCCCGCGGCCACGACCGCGCTGGTCGTCGAGACGTTGATGGTATCGTAGTCATCGCCGCCGGTGCCACAGGTGTCGACCAGCGTCTCCCGGTCGGGATCGATAGTTCGGGCGGCGTCGCGCATTCCCTCGGCGAACCCCGCGATCTCTGCCTCCGTCTCACCTTTGGCCCGCAGGGCCGTCAGCAATGCGCCGATCTGTGAGTCGGTTGCCTCCTCGAAGACGAGCCTGGATGCCTCCCGCGCCTCATCCTGCCCGAGATCTTTACCGTCAGTAACACGTTCGATAAACTCTTGCATTTGAATCCACCAATGTACTAGTTCGTATTACGATGAACAAATCCGTACACTAATATAAGTGTGTCGACTCACAGGGTGTTGGAGGGCAGACCAAGGGAATCTCGGCTTATACTGTTGGCTGTACGTCTTTCAGGAATTTTCCCACCACGTGGTGGCGAATATCGTAGATCAGTTACAGCCAACAGTATTACAGCGTGTCATAGAATTATTCTCAACCAGTCAGGGGCGGCGTGAACTGGCTGCTGAAATCCCCCACAGGAATATGATATCTGTACTGGTATGCAAGATACAAGACGCGAGTCTATTACACTGAACCGTCCATGAGACCATGTTTCAGCATGTACATAGTTGCCCCGACAGCAGCTATACCACTTCCGATGGCAAGCTCGGGAGGTCGTTTCGTTAGTTCAACCCGCTCATTCTTTTCTGAGCTGGGACTTGCTGGTTCATCATCTCAGTGTCATTTCTGTCTTGTTTAGAAATGGCAAATTCATTCCTCTCGATATCATTGTCTTGGTTTGGGGGTGAAATTGTAATTGACTAATTTGCGTACCGCCAGTCTCCATGATTGCCAAGTGCTCTAGTCAGTTTGTAAGAGAATTATAATATAGATACCAAGCCGGTAGCCGACCCGATTGCGATGCCAATCAAGATACCTCCAATACCGATCCACGCCAACCCGTAGACAATTTGACCTGCTAGTACACGCTTTGCAGATCTATCAGTCACCACTACATCACCGTATTTGGACCCAGTAGTGATGACTGTTTTTGCATCAGAGGTCGCACTTTCATCTTCCAGGGTTTCGGGAGACGTCCGTTCGACCTCCCCATAGACTGAAACTCGGTCACCCTCACGAATTACCCCCTCTTTGACATTTTTTGAGCCGCTAGAGTCAGTCTGATCGGGTGTCAATGTCACTGTCCCTTTTGAGGCGTCAACTAAGACTTTTCCCGAACCGTCGTCAACGAAAAACGGAAGCACGTTCTGGTAAACGCTCTTTGTGCTTGTGCTTCCTTGGCCCTGATTAGTCCGCCTGGTTGACGTAGACTCATAGGCGAGACAGTCCTTGTCCATGTGCTTGGAAGTTAGTCGCCGATCATCCGCGGCGACGGCTTCCCCTGAGACACCAACTACGCCATCGGTGACAGATCCCGTTGATTGCTTGTTAGCTGCCCAGAGTAAGCGGGCACGCTGGATTGACTTTTGAGCGATGGCGATCAGTGCCAGCCCAGCGACCAACGCCCCAATCCATTCCGGGATGGCCTCAATGGCAAATGATGCCGTGACGACTGCGATCACCACGCCCGCGATAGCACCGTATACCAGTGCCTGTTTTGGATTCGTGACTGCATATCGAATCAGCCATCGCCAGTCGGTCAACCGTCTTCCTGGTCGTGGATCCATTTTCGAGATACTACCAGCCAACTAACCAATAAACTCATCGGCTAAGACAGTTCAAATTGGACGCGAAATAGCATTTGAGTTGTGAAAATCAGACCTTACTCGGTCAGAATAGGACGTAGATGCTACAGCTAATTGATGAGGTCAGCGGCTTTCTCAGCAATTATGACATCGGGGCGTTAGTAGTCCCGCTGGTGATCGTCGGCATGATCGACGCATCGACGATACGAAGCCCATCGATACCAGGGGTGGGATAGAATCAATCTCATAGGAGCCTGTCATAGAATCCATCTCATAGCTTCTCACAGTCCGGATTGTTTCCTCGCTCGTAGTTGGTGATGGCCACGACAAGTCGGAGACACAGCGCAAGGAACACTTCTGTCCGTGCGTGGACGCGGCCTCGGGCGCAGACGTGCCCGAGGCCGCAGTCCTTGACTGCGTCGTTGGTTCGTTCGACTCCTGTCCGGTTGTTGTACGTCTCCTCCAAGATGGACTGTTTCAGCCGCACGTCC
>JAQCMX010000212.1 GCA_028274885.1 Haloarculaceae archaeon | reverse complement strand
CACGATCCCGCTGCGTACTTCGATGCGTATCGTCGCAAGATCAAGAAGGCTGCTGCCGACGCGAGTCGTCGCAAGTATTATACACAGGTGGCCGAACACCTCCAGACGATACAGACGCTGGGACGTGACCGACGGTTCGAAAATCTAGTGTCGTTCCTTCGAGAGAAGTATTCAAATCGTCCGGCGTTTCTTGACGAGCTGGAGAAAGTTGGGGTCTGAGCCCCGAACCCGTTCTTAGCCGAAGTAGTTCGGGAGAACGCCGTACGTTCTGGCGAGCGTCACGATTTGTTCCTTGAACTCGTCCGACTGCCTCTCGTGCGACTCCTTGAGTTCATCTACCTCGGAAGAGTATGCCTTGCGAATTGCGCTCGCTTCGGCCCGTCCCTCGACTGTCGGCTCCCAGACAACTGTCGTCCCGTAGTCGCCCGGTTCGAGCGGTGGGCCAAGCCGCTCGCGCTCCCCGACACGCTCGATCAGGCCCCGTTCCTCGAGTGATTCGAGTGTCTTCTCGACCCCTGGTTCGAGATCCGCGTCCGCTGCGAAAAACTGCTCGATCGATGGGAGTCCTGGTTCGTCTCCTGACGTGATGAGATCGAGTTCCGTACAGGCTGCGACGAGGTCGTCGGTCGTTTTTTCGACGCCACCGTAATCGTGTTTGTAGCGTCTATCGTGGGTGGTGAGTTGGTCGATGATCGTCCGCTCGATCCACGTCTCGGTTTGCATCGGGTCAAGTGTATCCACGAAGACAAAGAAGCCTATCGCACGAGGTGCCCCCGGGAGTCAAAAGGAGACTGTCCAGTCGCTCTCTGGTCGTTCTTTCAGCACGAGAACTCCCCCAACAGATCCTCCAGCATCGGTCGCAACTTGTACTTCTGATAGTGCTCGTCTCGTAAGTCCTTCACGTAGGCACGCCACTCGTCGAAGTTCCCCGACGCCTGGGCTGCCTTTCCCGCATACTCCAGCCAGTCCACAGCATGGCGATACCGCTGAGACTGTCCTTCTTCGATGATCGGCTCGGCCTGCTCCTTGCAGGCGTCGATCGTCCACTGGGGGTGCTCCTCCCAAACGGTCTCGACGACCGGTTCCACGACCTTGTAATCCGAAAGCCGGTCCGCGATGGCGATGGCCTCGTCGTATCGCTCCGCGTACAGAAAAATCTCGACGTGCTGTCGTGCAGTCCGCTGTCTCGTGTTCCTGTCTGTAAGCGACTCCAGTAGCTCCTCGCGTACGGTCGGCCACTCCTCGCCAGCGGTCTCCTCTGTAGCCTGATAGGCCGCAAGCGTCGGCGAGGCGTCGAACGCGGCGATAGCTGCCTCCAGCGCAATCTCGGATTCACCCATGCTGTTGGCCCGATCGCGGAGCCACTCGGCCAACTCCGCTTGCCCGCTGCTGTCGCCGAGAGTCAATCCGTGCTGGGCGATCTCCAGAGTGGCCTCCGGCCGGTCGTGTTCTCGAAGGCCTTTGGCCAGCGTGAGTGCTTCGTCCGGGGTGTACAGGTTGCGTCGACCGTACTCGATTGCCTCGTCGATCCGTCCCTCCTCGACGAGCATGGTGACGTAGTCGTCGATCAGGTCCGCAGCCTCCGCCAGGTTCAGGTATTCATCGATGCGGCCCTGGCGTTCGAGGACGTTGACGCGGGCCCTGACGAAGTCCTCGGCGTACCAGGGCGGGTCGCCCTCCCAGAGGTCGGCATGAGTAATATCACCGTCCATCGCTCGCTGGACCGGCTCGAAATCCCACCCCCGCTGTGCCGCTTCAAGTGCGACGCTGTACGGTGGCTGGTGGGTATAGCTCCCCATCTCCTGTTCCCACGCCCAGAGGCGATCCTCCCAGTCTGCCCGGTCACCTTCTGAGAGGTCGGCCGTGAGTAGCGCCTCGGCCAGCACTCGGTCGACCTCGTCGAAAAACTCGAAGATCGCGTTCGAATCGTCGTACGAGAGAGCGAGCCACTCCTCGCCCATGAGTTCGTCGGCCAGCGGTTCGAGGATATCTAGTGCCGTCTCGCCGTCGCCGGCCTCGAGGGCTGTCCGTGCCTGGTCGAGGAGGTTTCGCAACTTCCCGACGTCAGTTTCGACTGCGTCATACGGGTCGTACGCGTGGGCGCTCCGTCCCTCGGTGGGACGGAGAATGTACTGCACCTGTTGGCGGATCGACTCCCGGTTGATGTCGGGCGTGCGGTCGCGAGCGTCGTTGCCCTCCTCTACTGCGTCCAGCGGTTTGAGCTGGGACTCAACCTGCTCTGCCAGCTCCGGGAGACTCTCGACGAGGTCGACGAGAACGTCACGGAGGTCCTCGGGGTCCGCGTCGGCGACTAGTTCGGAGACTGGCGGTCGCTGGTTGATCCTGTCGGGATCACGGACGTATGTCAGGAGGACACCGACACGGTGCTTGCAAATCCCACCGTGATCATACGGACAGGAACATGCCGTGTCGACGACCCCGGTTTCGTCGAGCTCGATCCGCACCTGGTAGGGCTCGTACTGGCTACCTTCAACCGCCGCTCGGATCGTCTCACCGCGCCGGACGAGCTTGACGACGGCACCCCCGTCGTAGTAGTTCTCTCCCCGGTCGTATGACTGGGGACGTGCCAGATCCCGGACTGCTGCCTCCGTGAGTGTCGGGTCGGGATCAACCATCGCTCGTATGGTATCTACGGGTTGAACCCGTAGTAATTGTGGTGGACGGTTGGGTGGCTGTGTGCCTACGAATCTGGAACCCAGACGCCGTTCACCGGCTGGAAGACGACGTAGGCGTCGACATCCGACGTGTCGGCCGGATGCGCGGTGTGTAGCGTGAGTTGCCCCCTGCTCGTGTGTTCTCGGTTCTGTTCAGTCACCCACTCCTCTGCGTCCGCTTTCGAGCCGAAGGCGAGTCGATCATCCTCATCGAAATTTGCCTCCGCGAGTGGTGTCTCGCGAAAGACCGAGTCTTTGATTTCCACGATGTAGTCGACCATAGCTGTTCGTTCGCGATCGCTCCCCTTCAGAATTCTCCAGACCAGGAAGAAATTATCTCTCCTGTTCCCACACACCAGATATGGGACTGACGCCCGAACATCTCTAGGCCGAACACCTCGATCCGCTCCCGCTCTTTCAGTCCGAGCAAGCTACACTTTGGCACATCGACACCACACATCCGGACATGGTCGCCGACGATCACGTCAACGCCAGACTCGCCACAGCAACGATCTGGTCACTCGACGAGGATTGGACATACACCCTGCCCGTGTTCCGGGAGAAGTATACGTGGAGTGACGAAGCGATCCCCGAACGACTGCGCTATCTCGCTACCCATCTACACGGATCGGATACGGCCGTACGGAAACGTGCTCCGTCGAAGTGTTCACGGCGACTGCGGTCAGGTCGCCTGCAGGCCGGATCGTCTGGTAGCGTGATGACTACGTCGACGACGCCGCCGGGTGAGGAACGGAAATCCTCTCGAAGGCCGATCCGATGAATTAGATCGCCCGACCAACAACGCGTATAGATCACACTCGCGAGGCGTTCGCCGACGCGCTCTCCTCGGGCAACACCGTGTAGGTGAATCGCGCGATCGACGGAATCGAGAATACCGGAATCAAGGAACGAGCCGTCCTGTTCAACGAGTGTTCCGATATGTGTCGTGACCTCTACAAGGCCGACGATGGATGCCAGCGACAGTCCGTGATTCGCTTTGCGGCCGGTTTGTATCCACGCCTGGCCTATCGAACGGTCGGTGCGGACCTCACCGACGAAGCGTTACCAGGCGAGTGGATGTTCGACGAGATCGCGACCCACCGAGAACGACTTCGGGACCTCTACGCGGACGCGGTCCGCGACGACGACGGCCGCGTGCGACGCGCGACCGCCAAGGCGACCAAGGAACTGGCGCTGACCGCCGAGATGCTTGAAGCCGAGGACGAACTCTGGTCTATGATGGACGAACTGGACACGCTCGCCGAGGAGTGTGCAGACTCGAAGCGAAGACACGTCGGGCAGGCCTACGAGGACGCCGCCTTTCACGCGGAAAAGCCGTTTTCCCTACTCCCGGAGGGGCTTCGGGACGCGCTTGAGGGTGACGAGCAAAGTAGTGGACGGTAGTGCCGCTTCAACGCTGAATTGCTAGATACAATCGAGAGACGGTCTGTATCTGGAATCTAGCAGATCAGGACTGAAGGCCCAGTAGCTTACTCGAATATACCCGTCCGGAACGTGTGTTAGAGAGAGATCAACGGGCGCTGAGTCTTGTGCCCCCGACTTCATTCATATAGATACTGTCTTTACCTAGTAATGTTAATCGCTATGCTTGGCCTTACTCGGTCGAGCCTTTGGCCGGAGCGTATAACACAGTCATGACAAGTTCGTCTTCGAAATTAACGAACTGATGATCGGTCCCCGGTTCGAGATGGATGACGTCACCCTCAGAGACATCGTAGGTGTCTCCCTCGACATTGAGTTGTGCGTTCCCGGAATCGAC
>JAQCMX010000208.1 GCA_028274885.1 Haloarculaceae archaeon | reverse complement strand
GTTACACTACTGTTGTCTTCGAAATCGCCTTCAAACGTTGCTGTGGGTGATGAGTCGGAGACCGACTCGCCAAGGCCCAGCACGAACGTGGCGATGACGGCTGCGAGGATCACGGTGATCGCAACCATCAAAATCACGCCGATGACTGGGCTGACTGCGTCGTTGTCGTTGAATAGCTGTTTTCGTCTCATAGTTTAATTGTTACGGCGCCGGTTCCGTTCGACCAACCCCGGATATAAATCATCGCAATGGGTCAGTGTGGCGCTCGTTATGCAATAGTACGGTAGCAGCACATATAAATCCGTGTAATCTATGTTTCGTGATATCGGTGTTATCGAGTGTGAGCATTAGTGGTTCTGACGGCTGTGTCCCGCTCTCGGGGCAGCCTATAGTGTGCTCAGGCTCTCTTTGCGGTTGTGTATCAATCACAATGTTTTTTTCTGTGATTAGTTCTTGCCGCTGATTCCGGTGGTATCTGGCGCTTCAGTCCTGGCAGTGCAGTTCCTGTATGTGGTTGTGGTGTGCCCAGGCGGTCCTGATCTGGTGAGTCTTCCGCGGGTATGGTCAGGTGATCCGTCTCGTCAGGGCAGACGGAATACCGATATCCCTATTTGCGGAGTTCGTCAGCGAGCCGCCGTGCGATCCGGTCGCCCAGCGTCGTCTTCGATCCCTCGGCGCGGTCGACGGTGTCCCCGTCCACGAGAAGCGCCCGGGTGTTGGACCCACCCATGGCCTCGGCGGTGAGATTCCCGACGACAAACGCCAGTCCGGCCCGGGTCTGGAGGGTCCGGGCTCGCTCGGCGACTGCCGTCTCGTCGCCTTCACTCTCGGCTTTGAAGCCCACGAGCGTCAGGTCGGGATAGGCATCCCGGACTGTGTCGAGCAGTTTCGGCGTGGGCTCCAGTTCCAGGACGCGGCTCTTGGCTCCGGAGCGAATCTTCTCCGGTTCGGTGTCGACGGTGTAGTCCGAGATTGCCGCCGCTGAGATTAGGGCGTCGGCCCCACCGGCGCGTTCGAGGGCGGCGTCAAGCATCTGGGCGGCACTCTGGACCTGTTCGACGGTCGCCCAGGGCAGGTCGGGCCCGTCGTGGATCAGCACCACCTCGGCGCCGTGGGCGTAGCAGGCCCGCGCGACAGCCCGTCCGGTCCGGCCGCTCGCGCGGTTCGAGAGTGTCCGGATCGGGTCGATCGATTCGGTGGTTGCACCACTGGTGACGACGACCCGTCTCCCCGCCAGCAGACCCTCGGTACTGGCACGTGCGACTTCGGTGACGATGTCGGATTCGGTGGCGATCTTGGCCTTCCCTTCCGCGATGCGGGGCTCGGCAAACTGGATGTCCCAGGTTTCCAGACGATCCAGGGAGTCGAGCACGCCAGGGTGGTCGTACATCGGTTCGTGCATCGCCGGCGCGACCACCACGGGGAGATCCGCACCGAGTGCAGTCGTCGCGCACGTCGTCACCGTCGTGTCGTCGATTGCGGCTGCGATCTTCCCGACAGTGTTTGCTGTTGCCGGCGCGATCAGGAGCACATCCGCCCAGCCGTCCCGGCCGCAGAGTTCGACGTGTTCGACCGACCCGGTGATTTCGGTGACGACGGGGTTATCAGTCGCAAACTCGAGCGCCCAGGGGTGGATAATCCCCCGTGCAGCGTCGGTCATGACCGCCCGGACGGTGGCCCCCTGCCGGCGAAGTTCGTGTGCCAACTCGACGGTTTTGACCGTCGCGATCGACCCTGTCACGCCAAGCGCGACGGAGACTCCATCCAACATATTCGTAGCTCCCGGCCCGGGTATACATAAGCCCACCCCTGTCCTGGCACTCCCTGTAGACATCACCGGGGTGTCGGTTCACACCGCCACGTATCCCTCTCGCCACCGGACGACGTTGTGAGGGTCCCCCACCAGTCTGACCGTTACATTGATAATGACTACCATCGAAGTTCGAGTGTGGTACACAATGTCGATGGGCGCATATGACGAAGAGGAGCACGAACGCCGCGAGCGCAAAAACAGCGAGATCGCTGCGAGTTTCGACGACGGACGCACCGAGTACGAGGGAAGTGTCGAGTACGAGGGCGACGAGTCGGCAGAACAGCTCCTCGATCAGTTCAAACAGATGCAGTCCTAAGGTGGCGGGCAGATCGCGTTTTTTCGCCGGACGCTGATGGCGAGCGAGAGCCCGCGTCCAGCTGTGACCGCGAGCACGTGGCCGGTGGCTGTGACCACAATACCGGCTGATCAGGAAAAACGACGGCGAGTTGGCCGACACGAACGCAACCGGGCCCGACTCACTCCGGTGGGGCCGCCGGACCGCGGTGGGCTCGGTGGAAGGTCAGACAATCTGTCACCGTGCCGTGTCTGGCTTCTGGGGACACCCGCCGCGGTGTTCCGGAACTGGTTTTTGCACGGGAGCCCTCGTGTGGCTATGGCGAATAAACCGTGTGACGGGTGTGGCAAGCGGGTGAACATCGGGGGTGGGATTGCGGACCTCTGGTCGCTCGACCCAAAGCCGACCGGTGGGATCGCGCTCGAACTCGTCGACGGGTCAGAACACTTCCTCTGTCACGACTGCATCGACCGGTTGCCCGACGACCGCGAGGTGATTGCGGGGGATGTCGAGGCACTCCCCTCGGAGACAGCGGAGTGAGACCGGTGACGGTCAGAGCCGGTCGGCCAGGTGTTCGCCCGTGTCTAAACCGTTCCGGAGCGCAGCGTGGGCGCGTGGCTCCCCGGTCACCCAGTCCCCGAGACAGTAGAGGTCGTGGTCGCGAGCGCGTTCGATTGGTTCGCTGGCGACCCCTGCTTCGGGTAGTGCGTACCGCCACCCCTGATGATCGGTCCAGGCTGGCGACGCCAGCCGCTCGTCGCCAATCACTTCGGCCGTCATCTCCGCAAGCGCAGCCACGTTCGCGGCCGGCGGGTCGTCGTAGTGGTCGACCGACCACTCGTGGCCGGCCTGCACGATCAGGACCGACTCCCCGTCCGGCACGTGGCCTGGCTTACACTCCTCGCGGGAGATCCATCCCACGTCGTGGTCTTTCTCGGGATTGACCAGCGCGTAGTAGGGGACGTCAACTTCAAACTCGTAGCCAAGAACCGCGGTCCAGACCGTCCGGTAAGGGACGGCCTCGGCTGCGGCGGCAAGATCCTCGCGCAGCGGGGAGTCCCAGTCTGCCCCCGCCAGGAGAGTCGCGGTCTGGGGTGCCGGCGGGGAACAACAGAGGGCGTCGAACGGGCCCCATTGTGTCCCTTCGTCGTCGCGCACCAGCCACCCGGGGTTCTCGCCGCTTTCGCGGGAAACGTGTTCGACCCGCGTCCGACGGTGGACCGTCGCGTCGGTGGCCCCGAACAGCCGCTTTGCAATCTGGGTCAGCCCCGCCCGGTATGTCCACTTTCGTCCGTCCCCGTCCCGACCCGGTGAGACGGTCCCCGAACCGTCGAACACCCAGACCGGTTCGTCGATGGTTACCAAGCCGTCGGTGTCGAGGTCCTCTGTCAGCAGTTCAACGACGCGCTCGTTTTCGTCTTTGACGTAGTTTGCGCCGTAGTCGTAGGTAATCTCGTCCCGCCGGCGGGTGGCCGCCCGGCCACAGACCCCGCCAGATTTTTCGAGCACTGTCACACTCGCCGCTGGCACGGCCGTGTCGAGCACGTGCGTGGCCGCGGCTGCGCTCGCCCCTGCACCGATGATTCCGACGTGCATACCACAATTGGGGGCTGCACGGACAAACCACCTGTGGTGTGATCGAACCGGCTCTGATAGTGTTTGTTGCGGTAACTTTCGTAACCAAGTCACAAATATCGGTGTTTCACGCCGTGTAACCGGTGTCTTGTCACACCACAGCCGTAAAGACTCGCAACAAACACTATGACACAAACGGGAAGTTCCGACATCGGCTCCGACCTGTGTTAGATCCACACTGCTTACGCTCCAGACTCAGCGTGTAACGGACGTACTCATCATCGGTGATAGACCGGCAGCCCTCGGCGCAGGACTGTTCACAGTCAAAAACGGGCTCGAAACGGCGGCTTTCGACACGGACGAGACGTGGATACACACGGTCCACCTATTCAACTGTCCCGGGACCGGAACCGATCGACGGATCGAACTACCGTGCCACCCTCCGCAAACAGGTCGACGACGCCTACGTGACCGGTGCAATGGTCCGTGCCGAGGGGTGGCAGACGGTCATCCCTGCGGGTGGCGGTACCGCTGGCCCTCACCGTCCTCACGAAAGAACGCGGCGAGCACCTCCACGACTTCGACGTGCCGGCTGGCGCCGGCGAACCGGCGTTTGTCCCGTCGTGTGGCGATCGATACCGATCAGTCCTTGAATGTATAGTGTGCCAACCAGTCGTAGTCCTGGTTTTTGCGCTCGATCCGTGCGACCTCCTCCTCGCGCCAGTCGATTTCGTGTCGTGTCTGCTTCGGGGAGTCAAACACGAACTGCTCGCAGGCTGATAGGTAGTCCTCGCCGGGTTCGACGCCGAGAAACGCACACAGTTCGGACAGTTTGTCGGTCGTGTCGGCGACAAGATCCTCGAAGTGCAGGCGGAAGTATTCCTCCTCGTCGAGCATCTCAGAGACGAGTTCGACGTTGTCGGCGTTGGCAAAGTACTTTTCAATCCCGTACTCCTTCCAGGTCTCTTTCAGCGTCCGCCGGGACGCGATAGTATCAAACGGATTGCGGACGACGTGAACGACCCGGAGTGGCAGCGACACCGTCTCACGGAGAGTCCCGAGCAGTTCGGGACTGGTACCGAGTCGACGCGTCGAGGCCGCACCCTTTTTATCCCCGATGATCCGCAGGCTGTCGAACTCACCCTGTGAGGTTCCCGGGATATCGTAGCCATACTTTTCCCACTCCCGGCCGAGACCGGTGAACTCGGCGTCTCGCTGTAGGATTGCGGCAAACAACTGGTCGCGCGAGACCGGAATCCGCGCCCGGTCGAGAAGGCAAAGCGCGTCGAGTTCGTGCGAGACGACCATCTCGGAGTGGCCGTTCAGGAGACTGCCCACCAGGCTGTGGCCCGTTCGCCCGTGGCCGATGAACATACAGTAAGCCTCGGGCGACTCGAACTCCCCGCGGTGCCTGAACAGGTATGGCAGCGCCGAGAGACGCCGGGCTGGCGTGAACCGGTCTCGGGTGAGTGCAGGTATCCGCTGGGGGTTCTCGAGAAGTTCCTGGCCTGCGGGTGGTAGCGACAGCGTGTCCGCGAGGCGCGTCCCAATCGACATACCAGACTGGTTGGTCGGCAGAGGGTAATAAACGCGCTGAATTCAACCGGGGACGCCGTTGTCCACTGAAATCCGGTCCAAAGGGGGCTCGCTATACGAACGGAGGCAGTAGGTGATGCGTCAAGATCACCTGGCACGGGACAGATATCCAGGCTGTCATTTCGAGGGGCAAGAAGGGAAGCAATGAATACCCCCAAGCAGGCTAGTCCCCGGCAGATGGATCTCGTACGGCTGCCGGTGTCTACCCCCAGGGCTGTCCTGGCGGTCTGTATCTCCCCCCGCAATCCCATCCTGTACCCGAACGAGTTCGCCGCCGGGGGGGACAGCCAGGCTCACGTGGAGCCAACAGCGCGATGGGCACCGTGGGTGACCATCCGTCGGGGATGTCCGGTGTCGGCCCAGTCTCGACTGCGGCGTATTCCAAGCGAGACAAAGACAATCGAGACTGGCATTTTGCCGACGATCACAGGCCAGTGGGGAACACGGTGAGACGTTCGTGGATATAGGCAAGCGACACGTCGCGGCCGGAATCCTCACGTGGATCGGGATAGTCGGTGTGCTCGTCCTGGTGGCAGGCCCGACGGAGTTCGTTGAATCGGCGTCGGACCTCTCACGAACCCGACTGCTTGGCTTACTACTGTTAAAGGCGATCGGAACCATCTCGATGGGACTTGTCCTATACACGGTTTCTCGGGGTGCAGGTCTGAACGTCTCGCCTGTCGAAAGTATCTTTCTCAACGCGACGATCAGCTGTGTGAACAATTTCACACCATTCGGGCAGGCGAGTGGGCTTCCTGTCGGTGGGTTGATCATTTCGAAGTGGACAGGCCACCCCTTCGAAAAAGGTGTCGCCGCGCTGTCGACGAAGGAACTGGTCGGATTCACGCCGGGGATTCTGGTCATGTTGTTTGGCGGGAGCTACATCGTCCTCTCGAACGCGGCGATTCCTGAGCGGGTCCGGTCGCTGGTCGCCGTCTTTACGCTGAGTATCGCCACATTCGTACTCGTCCTGATCTTCGTGTATCGGAATCCGGCTGTCGCCCGGAGGCAGATCCGCCGCTTCGTGGCGGCCCTCAACCACAGGGTAGACTATCTGCCCCGGATCAGCAAGATTGACGAGGCCGAGATACACCGGCGCGTCGACGGCTTCACCGAATCGATCGGGCAGATCTCCTCGAACAGATCGGCGGTTGTCGTCGCGGCCACCCTCACGACGATAGCGACGACCACGCAGGGGGTGTTGCTCTGGGTCGCGCTGGGTGGTGTCGGGGTGCATATCTCACTCGCGCTGGCCATCTTCATCGTGCCCGTATCACTGCTCGCCTCCGCTGTCCCGACCCCCGGCGGGACCGGGGGCATCGAGGGGGCGCAGATCCTCCTCCTGCTTGCGGTCTCGGAAGGGAACAGGAGCACAATAATCACCGCGGTCGTTCTGACTCGGGGGTTGGTGTACTGGACGCCAATCGTGATCGGTTCGCTGACACTGGCCGGCATACAGTTCAGAAAGTGGTGGCTCTCCTGA
>JAQCMX010000201.1 GCA_028274885.1 Haloarculaceae archaeon | reverse complement strand
CTCAAGAAGCGGTGAGCGTCCTTCCAGTACGGGTGGTACACAGATGGACACATTTCTCCCGGTGCCACGTGCTGTAATACTCATCTTTCCACGCACACGAGTATAATTGTAATATTTTCTCTTTTTTCTATTTCACGACAATGTTTGTCGCTTTAATTTCTTTCTTAAGCCATGAGTGTGTACCGATTTAGCACACAAATGCCTGCAGCCGGAAATACGACCGAAGAGCGGACCGAAGACGAGAGAGGCGAGGAGGTGGCATCGACCGGATATCCCACGGAGCAAGCCCCTGAATGGCCCGACCTGGCGCTTACGCTCTATGTCCGTCCGGGGGCGTCGACAGTGACCAAAGACCGGCAAAGCCAGATCCGGGCGCGCTTCGAGCGTCTCGCTGATATCGGAATCATCGGGGACCTTGCCGTCGAGGAGTGGCACAAGCAGGTCGACGTCCCGACGGAGGGACAGGCCACAAACGCCGCCGCAGTCGAACGCTTCGACGAATTCAAAGAGGCAGCGGCGCTGGCTGGAGCGCGACTCAACCCGTTTTTTGAGGAACGGCCACAGGTGAGCAGTTTCTTTTCGCGGTCGACGACCGACCGTGTCATCGTTTTTCCTGTGCTCGGCGTGACTGTCCGTCGGGATGGCGAACTCGTGGGGCTTTTCCCCTGCTGGCGAGACGGCGTCCACTACAGCGTCGGGGACTGTCTGGACATGCTCGAAGACGGCAAACCGGTGACAAACCTGGAGTGATATCCTGCCGTCTCATAGTGATTAGTGCGAGTCTTTACCGCCATGCTCGAAGAGGATATCGGGGACATGCTGTGGGGTGTCGATCTCTGGGATGGGAGCACAAAATAACCGCACTAATGACTATCAGGTCCTCTGACATCGAACCGGATACGCTGGATGGGTGTGGGCAAAAAAACCACTTGAGAAAACCAGGCCCGAGAGGCCACGGGGCGACTGCCAATCCAATCGACGAGTGCGCGTCGACCGCTCGGTTCGCAAGGTAACAGGGATACACCGCCCGATGATCGACCGGAACCCGTTATCCCTATACTCCGGGCCACAGTACCGGCAGGTATGTTCCTCGCGATGCGCACTGCGGTCGAGGAGGCACTGGGCGAGACACTTGCGGAACTTGGATATCCCACAGACGATCTGGGTATCGAACGACCGCCAGAGGACGTCGACGCTGTGCTCGCCTCGAGTGTCGCGTTCCGACTCGCAGACAGAGCGGGTGCACCACCCCCAGCGGTCGCAAACGAGATCGCGGAGGCGTTCGAGACCGAAACCTGTGCGTACGTCGGTCGAGTCGAGACGCGGGGTCCCTACGTGAACGTCCACCCCGGCGAACAGTACTTCGCCGAGACCCTCGCTGCCAGCCAGGACACACAGTACGGGAGACTCGAACCGCGCGACAGGCGTGTCGTCGTCGAGCACACGAGCGCGAACCCGACCGGGCCGGTCCACGTGGGCCGTGCTCGCAACCCCGTTATCGGCGACGCGCTCGCCCGATTGCTAGAGTACGCCGGGTACGAGGTAAAACGGCACTATTACGTCAACGATGCAGGGAGACAGATCGCCACGTTCACCTGGGCCTACGAGACATTCGACGAGTCTGAACTCCCCGAACCCGAGCGTGACTCACCCGAGTACGACCTCGTGCGCTACTACCGGAAAGGCAACACCTACCTCGAGGCGGCCGACCCGGCGGCAGTCGAGACGGCCGAGAGCGAGATCCAGACGATCTTGCAGGGTCTCGAGGAGGGTGACGAGGCTGTGTACGAGCGCGTAAGCGATGTGGTCGAGGACGTACTGGCAGGGATGCGCGAGACGCTGGCGCGCCTGCCGGCGGAGTTCGACGAGTTCGTCAAGGAGACACAGTTCATGCGTGACGGTTCGACAGACGACGTGGTTGCCCGTCTCAAGGACTCGGAGTGGGCAGTCTACGAGGACGAGGCCTGGCAACTGGCGTTTCCGGACATCGACAAAAATCTCGTTTTCCTGCGGGCGGACGGCACGTCCCTCTATACCACCCGGGACATCGCCCACCACGAGTGGAAGTTCGAACACTTCGACGAGGCGGTGACCGTGCTCGGAGAGGACCACAAACTCCAGGCCGAGCAACTTCGGGCGACGCTTGGGTTGCTCGGACACGACACTGATCGACTCTCAACGGTCCACTACTCGTGGGTGAACCTTCCAGAGGGCGGGATGAGTACCCGGGAGGGGACCGGAATCGATCTCGACGACCTGCTCGACGAGGCCATCGACCGGGCACGCGGGGAGGTCGAAAACCGACTTGGTGACCGCATCCGCGAGGACGACCTCGACGAGGACGATGTCGAACGTATCGCCCATCAGGTTGGGATCGGGGCTGTCAGATACGATATCGTCGCACAACAGCCCACCAAAGGGATCACCTTCGAGTGGGAACGGGCACTCGACTTCGAGGCACAGAGCGCCCCGTACGTCCAGTATGTTCACGCGCGCACCTGCGGAATCCTCGAACAGTCTGAGTTAGACGGCAAGCACCCCGAGACGGGCCGAGTCGATGGGGCTGCCGCGGTCGACGGGACAGCAGTAGACAGCGAACGTCTCTCATCGGAGGCCGAGCGTGATCTCCTGCGGACTATCGCACGCTTTCCGGCGGTTATCGACTCCGGCGCGGACGAGCTACAACCACACGTCGTTGCGACGTACACCCGCGACCTCGCGGATGCGTTCAACGTCTTCTATCGGGAGTGTCCCGTACTCGGTGCCAAAGCGGACACCAAACGAGCGCGGTTGGCACTGGTCGTTGCCGCAAAACACACGATGGCGAACGCACTCGACGTGCTCGGCGTTGCTGCGCCGGAGTCCATGTGAGAGTCCCCGGCCCAGTGTACCCGAAGACGCCGTCCTTTGTAACGCCGCTCTCCCAGCTACCTTTTTTATCTGAGGCCAGAACGGGAGTCCACGCCGAATCCCAGCCGTTCACGGGTGGGTAGCTCAAGTGTGAACCCTCCTTTTTAATAGGCGTTCGAAATTTGAGCCTGTTGCCATTTCGGCGTAGACCTGCTTCAGCGATGCAGTGATACTGTTGGCTGTACGTCTTTCAAGAATTTCGTCACCACGTGGCGAATATCGTAGATCAGTTACAGCCAACAGTATGAGTCGACAAGTGGTCCGCGTTCGATCTGTCTGTGGGTCCCGAGTTCAGCGGCGGCATATCTGTAACATTTGTCTCCGGGAGCTGGGAGGCAAGGGTCGAAAAACAGCAGGATCTTCGAGGCTTGGAGACGCTGAATGTCAACAGTTACTTACACATCTCGGGACAAATATCGGCAATGAGTGAGACCGAGCAAGCCCAGTCTGACAAACAAAAATACGAGTTCAGAAAGGT
>JAQCMX010000099.1 GCA_028274885.1 Haloarculaceae archaeon | reverse complement strand
GACTCCAAGCCGTTTTTCCACACACTCGATGATGTCCCTTGCACGTTCGATCCGATTCCTCTGCAACCGCTCGATCAGTGTCTTGAGTTGGTCGGTTCTTCGAACCCCGTACCCGAGCAAGTCGAGGCGCTGGTCCTCGCTTTTGACGCGCAACTCTATTCCGTGGATGATCTCGACCCCGTCACGGGTGCTCACCGGCTGTTCCAGTTCGGGGTGGATCCGATCGTGGTCCGTTACGGCCACGGCCTCGACCCCTGCCGCCTGTGCGGCGCGTGGCAGTCCGTCCAACTGTAATCGCCCGTCGGAGTTGCGCGTGTGTACGTGTAAATCTGCAACGACCATACGTCGTGCTGGTCGCCCAGGTTCTTACCGGCACCGAATCCATCTGTACGCCTCGAACTCCTCTCCAAGGACCAGGAAAGAGCCGGTTCCCACCGGATCTGTAGCCCTCGTCAGCATGAACGAAAGCGGTGGACTCCCTGTTGAAAATGCGGCAAAGCGGCGAGATTGCAGTTGTAAGACCTTCCTGATGTCATAGCGGGTAAACCCCCGAACCTGTTGCTGTCAGATCCGCAGACACGGGGTATGGAACCCGGCAATGTAAACAGCAGTCCGCCTCAGTCGTCGCTGACGACAGTTCGCTCGCCCTCATCATCGTCGTCACTGTACTCGTAGACGACGCCGTCGTCCTCGTCGGAGACTGCGTGGTGCGACCCGTCACAGTGTGGCTTGTTCGCCGAGAGTCCACACTGACAGACAGCGACTGTCCCGCCCTGTTCTTCTAGCTCGTCCTCATCAATCACGTACGGTCCTTCTTCGTCGTGGGTAATCTTACGTGCCATCATTACCCCAAACGGTGCGTACAAATATAATACCCAGGTAGCCCCATCATCAGCTAACCCCAACCGGCTCCTCTTTTTTCAACTGTTATCGGGTGGCCCTGTCGCTTTCCTCCATTTGAGAGCGATAGCCGCTGCTCGTGAGCTGGTCGACTCGTCCGAGACTTGGGGTGGCTTCAACATCACAGCGCCGTTCGTTCCGACCAGTCGACTCTGACTCGACCGCCCGGTTCGGACAATCTCAATTTTGATTCCGCTACAGTATCTTTTTATTCCGGTCGTACATTTATCTATCATGCAACTCAGCGCTCAACAGGAGCTTCGAGTCCTCCACGTTGACGACGACCCCTCGATCACGGATCTGACCCAGACCTTTCTGGAACGCGAGGACGACCGGTTCGCTGTCAGGACGGCAACCAGTGCCGACGAGGGATTACAACTCTTGGCTGAGTCCGAGATAGATTGCATTGTCTCCGATTATCAGATGCCGGGGATAAACGGCATCGAGTTTCTCGAAAGCGTCGCCGAGGACCATCCTGACCTGCCATTTATTCTGTACACTGGCAAGGGATCCGAAGAGATAGCCGGTGAAGCCATCAGAGCCGGGGTCACTGATTATCTTCAAAAAGAGAGTGGGACCGACCACTACGCCCTTCTGGCAAACCGAATAATCCACGCGGTCAACAGTCAACGGCGCGAACAAAGGATACAGTTTTTCGAGACACTTGAAAGCGAACTCACAGAGCTCTCCATCGATTTCCTCCGGATGGAGGGGCGTGACATCGACACTCTTATCGACCGTACGCTGGAGAGACTCGGAACACTCGTGAGTGCGGATCGAGCCTACGTCTTTGATATAGAGAACGAGACCGAAACACTCAGTAATACGTACGAATGGTGTTCGGACGGTGTCGAACCACAGATCGACAGACTCCAGGGCATTTCACAGGACGTTCTCCCCTGGTGGACACAAAAACTGAACGACTTCGAGAACATAACTATCCCGGACGTCTCTGAACTCCCCCCGGAGGCTGAAGCCGAACAGGAGCTCCTGGAGGAGCAAAACATCGCGTCGCTGATTGTCACCCCGATGATCTCCGACGGCGAGCTTGTCGGTTTCATCGGATTTGACTGGGTGGAGAAGCAGGAAGTGTGGTCGGACGAGTTTATCAACATCCTGCGGATGGTCGGCGAGCTCATAACGACTGCGCGCAGGCGCAAGGAACGCCGACAGGAACTCAAAGAGTTTGAGACGATCATCGGAGCGCTCACCGATGCGGTGTATGTCCTTGACGAGGAGGGGCGGTTTACCTACGTCAACGACGAGTTCGTCGAGTTGGTCGGTTACGACAGGGAGCGGATTCTCGGCAGTTCGCCGTTGCTTATCAAAGACGACGAGGAAGCAAAACAGGCAAAACAGCAGTTGGGGCGGATACTGTCCAGTGACGGACCGAAAACAATCACCTTCGAGACGACAATACGGCCCAGCACGGGTGATCCAGTCATCTGTGAAGACCACATGGGCGTTCTGCCCTACGACGGCGAGGAGTTCAACGGGTCAGTCGGGACACTCAGAGACGTGACTGACCAGAAGAGACGTGCTCAGGAGTTAGAGAAATTGAAAAGCCAGTACGAGACACTGGTCGAGAGCTTCCCTGATGGTGCAGTTTTCCTCATCGATACCGATCTGGAGTACGTCCGCGCCGGTGGCGAAGAATTAGGTAAGCTTGGCTTATCCCCCGAGGAAGTCGAGGGCACAAAGCCACAGGCCCTGTTCCCCGAGGAGATCGCGGATGAGACCTGTCACTACTACGAGGAGGCACTGGATGGGAACGCCAACACATTCAAACAGGAGCACGAGGGTGAGCGATACCGGGTCCAAACGGCCCCCGTCCGGACTAACGGCGAGGAGATCGAGTACGTGATAGCAGTCTCACAGAACGTTTCCGAGCGTGTGGCGGACAAACGGGAACTTGAGCGCCAGAACGAGCGCTTAGAGGAGTTTGCCAGCATCGTCAGCCACGACCTGCGGAATCCGCTCCGCGTGGCCCACGGACGGTTAGAACTGATTCGGGAGGAGTATGAGAGTGAGCATACCGACGATCTCGCACAGGCACTTGACCGGATGAACGCACTCATCGAAGATTTACTGACACTGGCACGAGAGGGTAAGCAGGTCGATGAAACCAAACCGGTTGAACTTGCGATCGTGGCAGAGAATAGCTGGCAAACTGTGAACACAGCACAGGCAACACTCGAGATCGATACTTCCGGCGTGATCAGGGCTGATCAGAGTCGCCTCCGGCAACTGTTCGAGAACCTCTATCGCAACGCGGTCGAACACGGCGGTGACGACGTGACTGTGTCTGTTGGTGCAATGGACGACGGCTTCTACGTGGCGGATACCGGCCCTGGCATCCCTGCGAGTAACCGCGAGGACGTCTTTGAGGCTGGATACTCAACCAGCGACGAGGGGACCGGGTTTGGCCTCCGGATTGTCGCGCAGGTTGTCGACGCCCACGGGTGGGAGGTCATCGTAACCGAGACTGAACAGGGTGGCGCACGGTTCGAAATCACCGGTGTCGAGCTCGTGGATTGATACATATGCGCTCTATCCTGCAGGCCAACCCACACTCGCTCTCGATAGGTGAAAACGAGGTCACATGTAGACTTCCGGTTTACCGGGACGCGAGAGAATGCACAATGTCGGGATCATTATCTGCTGGTAGATCAGTTGAAGTGACATTTATTTCGATCAGAGGTAATTACCGTTATCACTCAGCTGCTGAGGTTATCAGAGAGACGGCAGATGATTAAAAACCCCCGTCTCTCAACTCGCTCCAACACCCTGACGACAAGGCTGTCCGTTCGGAATCGTGTTCAACCCAATTTGGAAGTTGAAATCGACGTATAACTATCACGTCGCCCTCTGCCAAATCGTAAGAAGTTGGCTGCGAAGCGGGCCGGGCGCGATTTGAACACACGGTCGGACGTACTCGCTTCGCTGCGCGCGACCTCCCTGCGTCCAAATCGTGCATACCGGTTCCCTTACCGCGTCGCTGTCGCTTTGCGGTTCAGTGTACGGGCCGGGCGCGATTTGAACACGCGACCGACGGATTAAGAGTCCGTCGCTCTGCCAGACTGAGCTACCGGCCCTCTACTCAATATTACCGCACGCGGGTAAAATACGTTTCCTTCTTGTGTGGTCTCAGTTTCCGACAGTTCGGAGGTATAATTACATGGTCGGTGACTGGTTTCGCTGTGTCCAGACACCGCCAATGGCAACGAGTGCCGCGATGATTGCAGCGAGGATTGCGTTGATGATGAGACCACCAAATGCAATCGACAGACTGCTCGGGAGAGCCAGAGACGTAATGAACCAGCCGAGGATCAGAAACACGAGCGTCCCCGCACCGGTTGCAGCTCCGACAGCCTGGAATGTAGTGTTATCGTCCAGTGAAACCTGTCTTGCTATCACCAGGCCAATGAAGGGGGCGAGAAACACTGCGAGGACAGGAAGTACGTCGAGTCCGCCGAGCGCGATGGTCCCGACATTCCCTCCGCCGCCTGCCTGTTGTAGCTGCTGTGCGGCACCAAAGCCCCCGTTGCCACCTCCACCTCCACCTCCACCTAGGCCCCCGAGATCTAGCTCGACGACGGGTTGGTCGATCGCATCTATCAGGAATGCGAGAATACCTGCACCGACCCCGGAAAGAGCGAACATGATCGTCCCGAAGATGGCCCACTCCTGGATAATAGTGGTGTCAGCACCGCCACCACCGCCAGCACCGCCACCCCTCGGGGCTGCGCCCCCTCCTGGCGCGCCACCCTGTGACCGCTGTCCTCTCTGACCTTGCCGTTGGCCACTCTGGCCCTGACGTTGGCCACTCTGGCCCTGACGTTGGCCACCCTGGCCCTGTGATTGTCCGCCCTGTCCACCCTGTGTTTGACCGCCACCTGATTGGCCTGACATCAACCTGTATGTCGGCTAGGTAGTATAAATAAGTAATGCCCCGTAATATATTTGCGCTTTCGCCACCGGACCCTGACTTCGTATCACCAGAGGGGTCCGATGTAACGAGTAATCGGAGGTGCCTGCCGTGTGTGAAGAATGACAACATTATAACAGTATCGCAGACAAACTACTCGAAATACCGACACGTTGCACGGGACAGACAGGATGAAGAATCGACGGATTATAAGGTGCCTGGTACCCACACGTGAGACACGGATGAGCGCCAACACGGGAATTACGATGGCCTCCACGTCGACGTATGCGATCCTTGGGTGTGGGAGTGTCGGACACGCCGTCGCGGAGGAACTCGAGGCCGAGGCAAAAGACGTGTTGATCATCGATTGTGACGAGGGTCGAGTCGAGGCTCTCCGTGATCAGGATCTGAATGCACAGCAGGGGGATATCCGTGAGTCCTCGGTGGCCAACGAAACCGCGGACAGGGATGTCATCCTGATCCTCTCGTCTGATGTCGATGCGAACGCCGAGGCCATCGAACAGATTCGTGACCGTGGTGAGGACCAGTATCTCGTGGCACGGGCATCCGATCCTGTTTCGAGTGATGAACTTCAGGACGCAGGTGCAGACGTGGTGATCAATCCCTCCGCAGTGATCGCGGATTCGGCCATGCGTGCTCTCGAGACGGGGGAACTGGAGTACAAGACAAAACAACTCGGTGAGGAAATCGACAGTACCAACGAACGGATGGCAATCCGAATCCACCGGAGTCCGGATCCAGACTCCATCGCCAGCGCAACGGCACTCAAAGCCGTCGCCGAAAATCGGGAGATCGGGGCCGATATCATCTACGAAGGCGAGATCGGCCACCGGGAAAACCGGGCATTTGTCAATCTGCTCGGCATCGATCTGCTCTCGATCGAGGAGGTGGACATAGAGGCGTACGACACGATTGCGCTTGTGGATGACGCGAAGCCCGGATCCCCACAACACGAGGAAGGCGTAGATATCATTATCGATCACCACGAGCACGACCACGATCACAGCGCCGCTTTCGCGGACATCCGACCAAACGTCTCTTCAACGTCGACCATCCTCACGAAGTACATTCAGGAACTGGATTTGACCCTTGGCGAGCAGGTCGCAACCGCACTACTGTACGGCATCCGGGCCGAAACGCTCGATTTCAAGCGGGATACGACGCCGGCAGACCTGACAGCGGCGGCCTACCTGTACCCGTTTGCCGACCACGACACACTCGAACAGGTCGAGTCGCCGTCGATGTCCGCGGAGACACTCGACGTGCTGGCAGAGGCGATTCGTAACCGCGAGGTCGAGGGGTCACATCTTGTCTCGAACGCAGGATTCATCACCGACCGGGACGCCCTCTCCCAGGCCGCCCAGCACCTCCTCAATCTCGAGGGGATTACCACCAGTGCCGTGTTTGCTATCGCAGATGATACTATCTATCTTGCCGCCCGGTCGAAGGATATCCGCATGGACATCGGTCGGATCCTGGAGGGCGCGTTCGGGGATATCGGCGAGATGAAAGGCCACTCCACGGACGCCAGCGTAGAGATTCCACTCGGGATCTTTACCGGTATCGAGGTGAGCGAGGACAACAGAAACACCCTGCTGGAACTGACCGAGGAAGCCGTCAAAAAGAAGCTGTTTGCCGCGATGGGCGTCGATAGCTCCGACAGCAACGGGGGCTAAGCCGCCGTTTCTGTCTCCTCGTCTGTCTCCTTTTGTTGCTGGATACGCTCGACGATGTCGTTGACGATGACAACATCCCCGACAGCCTGTACCCACCGGTAGGGGACGATAACCCCTCGTGCATTGGCTGTCTCGGCACCGAACAGTTCGGTGTTGAGGTTGTGCAGCGCCAGACCTGTCACCTCCTGTGCGTCGAGGTCGAGGCGTATATCCTCAACTTCTCCGAGGAACACGCCGTTTTTACTGTACACTTCCCGACCGACGAGCGTCGTGATCTCCTGTGGGACAGAATCACGGTCCATGTGCATGCACTGGCGCGGTGGTGTCTTAAACTCTTGCGCTCTACGTTCCCCGACCGGGTCGACAGTGCCGAGACGGATCACGACGACGGGAACACCGACTGATCTGCAGCCTGCATAATGCTCATTGTCCCATCGTCCGTGTTTGTAGTATGCCCTCGTCACTGGTTCACCTGGCGGTTGCGGGACTACTCGCTGCGGCACTCCTTGGCGAGGCGTACGACAAAAGAAGCCTTCTCGTTGTCCTCGGGGTGGCGGTGTTCCCCGATCTTGACTCGTTCATTGCGCTGGTTTCGTCGGTCGGCCACCGTGCAGTGTTGCACACGGTGTGGATCCCGCTCGGGGCAGCCGCGCTGTTGTACGTCGACATCCGGGTTCGAGAGACCTCTCTGGTCGAGCGGCGGTGGGGTAGCTGGGGTGTCAGAGTCGCGTGGGTGGCTATCCTCGTCTACCTGTGTGGACACGTCCTTCTCGATCTGACAGACGGCGTCGCGAATCTGCTCTGGCCGGTCCACGACCAGTTCTACACGCTCCGGGGCTCCGCAGAACTCTCCGATCAGCGCGGACTCGTCCAGACGTTTTTCCGGACAGACGGCGCGATCCCAGTCCCCGAATCGGTCGGGACAACCGACGAGGTGGAGATCACGACAGGTGTCGATCCCGGGCCCGACCAGGAAGAGCGCGTCTTTCCGCTGTTCGGGGCGGGCTGGGAACTTGTCGTGTTCCTGATTGGCGTGGGTGTGACCGCTGTCAAATTCAAACTGCCGTTTGAACTCCCGAGAGAACAGGACTGACCAACCCAACCTGGCATCGCTGGATTGCCCACGACCCTTCCAGGGCGGGACGTGGCTTCAAACCAACTGTCTGCCCGAGTGATACTGTTGGCTGTAACTGATCTACGATATTCGCTGCTCGCTGCGGGGCTGTTCGGCCTCAATCGGTGCCGATCCTCGGAAGCTCTCAGGATGGCATCGGGCAGAGACTCGCAGTCAGTACGGCTACCTCGTCAGTATCGTTCCGTGCGCCGTGGCTTTGCCCCCGTTCGTGGAGCACAACACCCGGAGCCGCTATCTCCTCTTTGTCGCCGTCCTGAACGACGGTCACTGTCCCTTCTGTGACGTGGAAGACGTTCGACGAACTCGCGTGCTCGTGTGGCGAAAGCTCCGCTCCGGGGCCCAGGGCAAAAGCCTTGACGAGGACATCATCGGAGACAACCAGTTCCGTATCTGTGACTTCACCTGGCTCCGGATCGGGGTATTCGTAGCGGTCAAAGACCATACCGATCGATCGAGGCGTTCGAACTTAGCCGTTCCGGCGCTCGAAACGGGTATCTCGACGGTGCCGTCGCGCCGGAACCGGGAGGCGTTTCGTCGTCAGGGCGGCCGTCGACGTGTCCGCTCTTGTCTGATCGGCAGGAAAGACGGACAACTGGTGGACGACCCGTGACTCTGGATCTGAATCCCCGTCATTCTTGTGCCCGCCCCCGAAGTGGGGGATATGTCACTGCGGGTCGGTCATCGTCTCGGGTATGCTGACGTGATGACGTTGCTGAACGCCGCACTGGGGGTGGTTGCGATGACCGCTGCGGTGATGGGTGAGACGGAACTCGTGGCGCGACTGATTTTGCTGGCGGCAGTCGCGGACGGCCTCGATGGGATCATCGCCCGCAAACACGGTGGCACCGATGTCGGCCCGTACCTGGATTCGATAGCCGACATCGTTTCCTTTGGGACTGCGCCGGCGCTGCTTGTCGTCGCGGTGGGACAGGACGCGTGGGGGCCACTCTCCGCCAACACCCCCGAGTACATTGCCGTCGTCGCTGTCGCCTCGCTGTTCGTTGTGTTTTCGATAGTCAGGACAGCACTCTACACCGTATACGTAGAAGAGGGGCAAAATAGGCCGGGTATCCAGAATACGCTCGGATCGTCGATACTCGCCGCGGGGTATCTGGCCGGGGTGACGGCCATCGAACCAATTCTGGCCGGGACGGTGGTGCTGTCGGTTTTGATGATCGCGCCGGTTCCCTATCCCAAACTCGCCGCACGGGATGCGCTCATACTGGGGGTCGTCCAGATGGGTGCCATCACAGTCCCCACTGCGTTCCAGCGCGCGTTTCCGCGGATCCTCGCCGGGGCCGCGCTTGCATATCTGACCCTGGCGCCGTGGTTCTACTGGGAGGACTGAATACTGACGGCTATAACTTCGTGAGCATATTCGATCCTACCGGGGGTCGAAATTGCTCATGGGCTTATAGCCGTTAGTATGAGCACCGATCCGGACAGCCTCGTGACATGTATGACCCGCAACCCTGGCGACAGGTTGGTGTGAGCGGTAGAGACAGCACATCTCGGGGGAGGTCACACACAACGGCGATCGAAACCGGGTTCGCCTGCAGGCTAACTCATTTTACCGATCAGTCCAATCACGCCGGCAGTCGATTCTCGTACTGTTAGCTGTAACTGATCCGCGATATTCGCCACCCGGTCACACGCCCAGCTCATCCTCGGTCGTCTCCGTCAGTTCCTCGGGTATTCACCGCCACCGCTGTTGGATCGGCTGACCGAAGATGGGCAAAAAATCTATCAGCAGCGTCTTGTGCTTCAGAAACGACTGGCTACCGGTATCCAGCCAAGAACCGCAGGGGTGGCTTAGCTAAAGACGGATGCCGCAGTAATCGCTATGACGCCGGGTCCTTTCACACGAAGTTCGAGCCGGCGAAAGGCCAATTATCTCTGTGAACCACCGTTTCAGGTGAATTTATATTATGTGAAATAAATAAGACGAATGAGGACGTATAGGTATGGGCCCTGGACAAGAATCCAACGGGGAAGTCACCAGTACAGTGGTGAGGGGAGAAGGGGAGACAGAGGGATCACAACTCACCGGAACGAACAGTACTGAGGCCGGGACGAAAGACAGGATTCGAACTCTTCAGGTGGACGACGACCGGGATCTGGTAGAGCTGACCGCCGACTACATAGGGCGGCAGGAAGACCGGCTGGAGATTCTCACAGCCACGACTGTTCGTAACGCACTCGATATCATCGAAAGAGAACCGATCGATTGTATCGTCTCGGACTACAGAATGGAGCCAACAGACGGGATAGAGTTTCTCGAGCAGATACGGGAAACCGACGAGGAGCTCCCGTTCATACTGCTGACCGGGAGGGGGTCCGAAGAGGTCGCAAGCGAGGCAATCTCCACGGGCGTCACCGACTATCTCCAGAAGGGACATGGAATTGACCATTACAAGAGTCTCGCAAACCGTATCACGAACGCCGTGGCACAGTACCGATCGAAACAGCAGGTCGAGCGGAGTCAAAAACGACTGTCGCTTTTTTTTGAACAGTCTCGGCTCGGCGTCATTGAATGGGACGAAAACTTCGAGACCGTCAGAGTCAACGACTCCGCGGAGGAGATTCTGGGGTACGCGGAGCAGGAACTCCTCGGGGAGTCGTGGGACCGTCTCGTGCCCACCACCGACCACGACGGGCCGGATGATCTCGCCTCCAGTCTACTGGACGCGGAGGGCGGATACCGGTCGACGATTCAGAACATCCGAAAGGACGGCGAGCGGATCGTCTGTGAATGGCACAACCGTGTTGTCACCGACGATGCGGGTCGCGTGGTGGCTGTCTTCTCGCAGTGTCAGGACGTAACCGATCGGAAAGAACGCAAGCAGGCGATAACCAATCTGCACGATGTCGCCGCTGATCTGGCCGAGTGTGAGAGCCGGAACGAACTGTACGAAACGACAGTCGAAGCGACAAACGCTATGCCCGCGTTCGACCACGCCGGCATTGCGCTCCAGGACGGTGGGAAACTCCAGGTACAGCGGGCATCGGACATCGATATCGTCGAAGAAGCATCCGATTGTTTCGAGAAAATCGCCACGCCCCGGAGTACCGACCCGCTCGTCATAAACGAGTTCGAATCAGCGGACGACTGTGAGATCGCTTCGCTGATTCACATCCCGCTCGACGACCAGCGTGTGTTTCAGGTGTACAGTACCCAGCCCGGCGCGTTCGAGGACAAGGAGGGACAGATGGCGGAACTCCTCGCACAGCATATGAAAAATGAACTCGAGCGGCTGTCGTACCGCCGGGACCTGGAAGCAAAAAAGGCGAAACTCGAAGAGCAAAACGACAAGCTAGACGAGTTCATCTCGGTGGTGAGTCACGACCTTCGGAACCCAATACAGGTGATCAGCGGCAGTCTCGAGTTAGCAGCAGAGACCGGGAACGAGGAATACTTCGAGCGGTGTCGGAGCGCTTCGGAGCGAATGGAGCAACTGATCGACGACCTGCTGACGGTCGCGCGTGAGCAGGAACGTGACATCGAGACAGAGACGGTCGATATCGCAACGGAAGCACGGAACTGCTGGCAGACTGTCGATACCGCAGACGCAACGCTTGAGATAGACATCGACCGACAGATCAGTGCCGATCGGAGTCGGCTCAACCAACTGCTGGAAAATCTCTTTCACAACGCTATCGAACACGCGGGGGACAACGTGACCGTGACCGTCGGCAAACTGGAAGACGGGCACGGGTTCCATATCGCTGACGACGGTGACGGGATTCCGGAGACACGGCGAGAGGAGGTCTTCGAGTTCGGATACACGGGGTCGAGAAACGGCACCGGCCTTGGTCTGTCCATCGTCGCACAGGTCGCCGAGGACCACGGCTGGACGATCAGGGCAACAGAGAGCAACACCGGTGGTGCAGAGTTCGACGTCCGGACTGGGTAGCTACCCGGTACAATCAGCGGGTGAGCCTAGTCACAGATCAACGGGTGAAAGGTGACGTTAGTGATATCGAAGCGGGCGCCGTCGGTGTCGCTTTCGGAGGCGTCAATCTCCCAGCCGTGACCGACAATTATCTGTTTCACGACGTTCAAGCCGAGACCGGCGTTTGTCGGGACTGTCGTGTACCCCGCTTCGAAGACCTTCTCGCGATCGTCCCTGGGAATCCCCGATCCCGTATCTTCGACGTAGATAGTCGAGTCCGTGGTTCCGACGTGGATATCGACCCCATCTGAATTGTGTTCGACGGCATTTCGAAACAGGAGTTCGAACGCGCGCTGAAGACGCTTTGGATCCGCTTCGAACTGTTTCGAGTTGTCGATCTGGAGTGTTTCAGCGTCCGTTTGGACCCGATCCCAGGCTTCCTGGACGAGACCCTTGAGAGCGATCTGTTCGGTATTCTCGATGCTCGTCTCGTCGCCCGCCACCATACGAATCTGATCGGTGATAGACTGGATCCGTTCGATGGAGTTGTTTACCTTTTCGAGGTACTCGGGCTCGTCGGTGTTGCGGTACAGCATCAGCGACTCGGAGGCCACGGTGAGCGGATCCTGGATGTCCCGCGAGAGGAAATTACGCATGTCTTTGAGCTGTTCGTTTTGTTGTTTGAGTTCGCGCTCGCGGGCCCTCTGATCGGTGATGTCCCGTGCGTTCACGACGAAACCGTCGATAAACGCGTCGTCGAACATATTCTTGCCGCGTGCTTCGAGTGGCGTGTAGCTGCCGTTGGGATGCTGAAACCGGAACTCGATCGTCGGCTCCTTGTCGGGGTTCTCGATCGCCTCGAAAAACTCGTCCATCGCCCCTTTGCGATCCTCGGTCGGCATGTAATCGAAGGCACACTCGCCGACGAGTTCCTTCTGTTCGTACCCCAGTCGCGCCTTGCAGGCCGGTGAGATATAATCGAACTCGCCACTTCTGTTGACGATAGCGAGCACGTCCGTCGAGTTGGTGACGAGCTTGCTGAATTTCTCCTGGGAGCGTTTGAGCTGTTTGGTCGCCGTGTACTGTTCGACGGCATTGACAACGCGGTTTGCGAGAATAGAGTACTGACTCGATCCAGTCTCTTTCTGCAGGTAGTCGGTGACACCTTTCGAGATCGCCTCGCTTGCGATTTCCTCGCTACCCTTCCCGGTAAAAAGAACAAATGGGATATCCGGGTGCTGGTCCCGAACCGCTTCGAGTAGTTCCAGCCCGTTCATGCCGGGCATGTCGTAATCGCTCACGA
>JAQCMX010000097.1 GCA_028274885.1 Haloarculaceae archaeon | reverse complement strand
AGCACACACTCGGCGAACGCTGCGACCTCCGCATCTGAGCGTAGCGTCGGGACATCCGTCTCCAGGTCCTGCCACGCTGTGTGAGTGTCCGGCCTACCCACCGTCTGCGAGATGATTTGGTCGTCCGACTGTACCGCTTGGGCGACTGTGAGTGACTCGTTGTTCCGGGACATAGCGGTTATGGACGCCCGTTTTCGGACGTCCCTCGCCTGCCTGGGCCCAGAAAATCGCTGCCGACGGCTACTCGTCGACGTGGTCCTGAAGTCGGCGATACCACATCCGCAGCGTCGGTGGGACTACTCCCGCGGCCTCTGCGACGGTCGTTTGCGTCCACTCCTGGCCCGTCTCCTCACTAGCGAGGTAGATACAGCCCGCTGCGATACCGCGGCGGCTCCCAGTGAACGCTGGGTCACCGTCGACCAGCCGTGCCAACTCCCGAGCCCGTCGACGCGTCGCATCTGTGACCGGCCCAGGGATTGCTGCTAAGACACGGGGAATGCGGTCGACCGGGCGCTCGATAGGGACTGGGAGTTCGAGTTCTCGCTGAAACGCTTTGTACACCGTCCAGATGTGAGACTCCGAGCACCGTGCCACCTCGGCGAGCCGGTGCATCTCGATGCCGTTGGTGCACCGACAGGCGATATATACTGCTGCTGCAGCGCCACCCTCTATTGAACGTCCGATTAGCAAGTCCCCGTCCTGAGCAGTCTTGAACAGCGAGCACGCCTGGGTACGAATCGTATCTGACAGCTCGAGCGCGCTGGTGAGCCGCCGAATCTCGCCCAGTCCGTGTGAAAGGTTTCGCTGGCGCTTGGAAGCAAACTTTGCCCGACTGTGCAACCTGCGCTGGCGGCTGAGTCGACGCTTCTTCCGTGCTGACAGCGCCGTCCCGTTCGCATCCGATCGGTCGCGACCAATCTCCGTCGAGAGCCCTTTGTCGTGGCGTGTGACCGTCCGGGGAGCGCCTGTTCGTCTGCGTTCGCTCTCATCCTCGTCGAACGACCGCCACTCCGGGCCGTGGTCGATCTGCTGTTCCTCGACGACAAGCCCGCAGTCGGAACAGAACGTTTCCTGACCAGTCCGATCAAGGCACCCAGCGCACTCGGGACACGTTGATGGAGTGCTGGACTTACCTGTCGGTGCAGATTGCGATGACATTGAATCTCCTCCACCCGCAACGGGAGTCAGAAAACTCGCGGAGGAGACGCTACAGGTCCAGCCGCTCGTAGAACATTCGAGGTGTTATGATATCGATACCCCGGAACGTGTCCAGGTCCAGCAGATGGGTATCACCAGAAACGAGATGGTCCACGTCGCCGGCGACAGCCGCTTCGAGGAACTTGTCGTCATCGGGATCATCTGCGACAGCAGAAATATCCACATCCGGATCGACGAACTCCGCAAAATACCGGATCGTCTCGACTTCTTGTTGGACCTCGTCTTGGTCCAAGTGGAACCGATCCGGATATTTCAGCAGTGTATCCCGGAATTCCTGCAGTGTTGGTACCGAGACAATAATCTGATATTCGCCATTAAATCCGGCAACAACGATGTCGTGTGGAACACCTGTCGAAATAACGCTGGAAATAAGAACGTTCGTGTCGAGAACCGCCCTCATGCCTCGTTATCCCGTCCTTCGTGGACGAGTTCGTTGATATCATCAAGGGTCAAATCAACAGCTGATGACCGCTCTTCGACCCGCGACTGAAATTCCTCGACCGACGGTAACTCGAGTTTCTTCAACATCAGTCCATGCTCCGTTGGAACGACCATCAGCTTCGTTCCCTGCTCAAGACCGAATTCCTCCCGTAGCCGGCTTGGAATCGTTATCTGGCCCTTCGACGTCACCGTTGTCAATTCTGGATCGTCGGTACTCATCGGTGTTAGATGTAAGAATTCCTTACGTATATGTTTGCGTGTTGCCTTGCTATTTGGACGGGGGCTACGCATCGGGAAGTTTGCCGTCCGGCCGCGGAACCAGTTCGTTGCGGATCTCGATATCGACCCGGCGAAGGTGCTTACACCGCTGAACGGTGTCGGGACAACTGCACGTCTCGGCCAGTACATCGACCCCATAGACGCTGTCTGACGCCGAATGCACCTCGTAGCGTCCGGGCTTGGCGAGAAAGGAGACGTCGATGTCCTCGCGTTTGGCCCGCTTGGTCCGGTCCTCGTCGTCGCTGTGGACCGCGAAGGGGTCGTCCTCGGGGTCCGTCACCTCGCCCTCGTCGAACCGCGTTTGCGCGACCCCGCCGTCGGTTGCCGAGAAGCGTGGGTCGCCGTCGACGTGCTCACCGAAGTGGTCGTCCAGGTGGTCGCGCTGGACCCAGCTGGGAATCGGGCGCTCGCCGGTCGCGAAGGCGACCCGTCGACGATGCTTGCAGGTGATGTCTCGGTACTCGTCGTCCGGACACTCGCAGGTCTCCTCGCGAGTGTCGACGAGATACTCGGACCCGGAGCTCGACACGACCAGATACAGGTCGGGTGCGCCACGGGCCAGCCCCACGTCGTCGAGGACGCTCATGACCTCGGTGAGAGCGGCCTCAGTGCGGTCTGGAAGGTCGCTGATGTCGGGCGTGTCGGCTGTCGCTGTAGGATTCTGTGTCGCCATCTGTATTGGATGCGAGACGCACTCCGTGGTACGCCTCTCACCCGCCAGAGGCGCAGAAAATCGGGGTTAGGCGAACTGCTCATCCATTTCAACTGCTCGCTCGTGGCGCTCGTCGCGATGGTCGATGTCGGACCGGTCGATGGTGCCAGCTGTCTCGGTAAACCCACAGGTACGTGCACACAGGAACACTACCCGCCACCCGTTCACGGTGGCTGAGAACCGATACAGCAGCGTCCCCGGACACGCTGGACAGGTCGCGTCGGGATGCTCGACTAGCATTGGTTGGCCAGCCGCTCGTGTGCCTCGGGATTGACCACGGGGACCACGCCAGTCACGTCGGTCTTGTCGTACTCCTCTCGCAGGAGGTCGTGGATATCGTTCGCGAGGGCGACCGCCTCGTCCGTCGGGTGGCCGTCCCCATCGACCGGAAAGTCAGATGGGCCCACCCCCCGAACCTCGATGAACAGCCGTGGTTCGTCCTCACCAGCCATTGGGGTCAACCTCGTCGAGCAGGAGTTCCGTCTCCCCGTGTTCACTGGCCATCGGGCCGCGTTCGGTCCGAATGAACGCGGACCGCCCAAGAAGGGATTCGACGAGCGCGACGAATCCCTCGTGCGTGTCGTCCCCGAATTTGATGACGGCGTCGGGCGCGGGCCCAGTCCCGTACTCATCGTGCTGCGCGGTCGAACGGTCTGCGTGTGTCTCAGTCGACATGGGTACATCGCTGGGCGTCAACGACGCCCCGCACCCGCCCGGGGCTCACAAAACTGGGTTCGCCTCGGCATCGTCGTCTTGCTCCGCGTTGCGAAGCTCTCGGGCCCGCATCCGCAATGCGGCCTGTACTTGGGTACGGTCGCGATTGGCGTTCTCGTGGGCCAAGTACTCCTGGATCGTCTCGATAGAGTCCATACACTGGATGCCAGCGCGAATCGGCTCCAACCGGTCCGCGGCCAGCAGTTTCTCCGGCGGAAGCTTCTGAAGTACGGGGTCTGTGTCTTGGGCGGGCATCGCACCTACCCGGATGCCCCAGAAAATTCGTCGAGCGTGAGCTGGTCATCCAACTTGAACCGACACGCTGGGTAGTGGGCAAGAACGGTCCCGTCGAAAACGTCCCAGAACGCTATCTTGTGGGGCTCGACCCGCTGCCAGAACCGTGCCCGTTGGAGACCCTCCGCAACTCGACGGGCTTCGACCTGGGGCCAGCACTCGCGCTCGATCAGCGCCATGCCGACGCCCCCTGGGGTCGGTCCTGCATGTACGACTCCGCCAGTTCGAGCCCCTCGTCGAGTGTCTCCCGCGTTCCCACGAGTTTGGTCGCCCGTTCGAGCCGCCACCCGTTGTCGTCGCCTTTGAGCAGGACCGTCGCCCCGGTGTCGGGGATGTGCCAGCCGATCGTATCGTTCCCGACGGCGAGAAACGCCCACTCGCCAGCAGCGGCCGCC
>JAQCMX010000181.1 GCA_028274885.1 Haloarculaceae archaeon | reverse complement strand
ACCAACGTCAGTCTGGCCTGGGATACGAGCGTCTCCGATGGCGGCCACTCCGGTTTTGTCGGGGTTCACACAGAGGATGACAGCCAAAGTCGCTCCGTCGAGATCAATGAAAAGGACCAGGATGAGTCCGTGTTCGGGATCACGTCTCTGAGCACGAACGATCCGGATGCCGGTGAGACACTGACCGTCGACGCCAACATCGACAACACCGGAGACGCGGGCGACCAGGTGGTCTATCTGACCAGGAGCGGGAACGTCATCGACAGCGAAACTCTCAGTCTCTCCGCGGGTGGTTCCGACACTGTCACGCTCGACTGGACAACCGACGAGAAGGATGCCGGTACCCACACCATGCTGGTCAGTACAGAAAACGACGAGACCTCGACGACCGTCGATATACAGCAACCCGACGACCAGGAACCCCAAGACTTCGACGTCGACATCGACACGGCTGCCTCGACGACCAGCGCGGTGGCCGGCACGATCACCGTCGAAACCCAGGTCAGCAACCAGGCTTCCAGTACGGACACACAGTACGTCCGGTTGGTCGATACGAATGGGGCCGTTCTCGATATTCAGGAACTCACTGTGAACGGTGGGGGTACCACCACGGCAACGTTCACGTGGACGCCCGAGAACACGTACAGCGGCCCCCTCTCTGTCGAGAGTCAGGGTGCCGAAAACACCGCCAGCGTCCAGGTCGATGTCGGAGACCCCGGTGAGAGATCCTTCTTCGATGTCGGGATCGATTCCGCCCCTCAAACCATCGCGGTGGGCGAGACGTTGTCGGTGACAGCCGAACTCGAAAACACGGGTACCGAAACGGACACACAGTTTATCCGAATGAACGTCGGCGGCAACACCGTCGATCTCGTGGAGGTCACCCTGTCTCAGAACGAGAGCATCGAACGGACTCTCTCCTGGGAAATCGAGGGCATCAGCGACGAAACAGTTGCACTGGAAATAGCGAGTGAGGATGACAAGCAGGTGACTGGTCTCACCGTCGACGGACTCGAGCAGTCGGAGGTAAGTGCCGTCACCAGAACACCAAATCCGGTCGATATGAGTCTCGGCAAGATAGAGATCGAAACCAGAGTCGAGGCCTGAACCACCTGGGGTTTTAGATAGCTGACCGGTCTTCGCTGTCAGTACCGTTGTCGGTCGTCGTTTTACGCAGGATTGTGTCGTATCAGCAACGTTTGGACGAACTCAGACAGGGGTTCGTAGACGGTCCAGACCGCGAGTTTTATTCGACCGCGTACGGGATTCGATACATATGGATGTGGCAGACCGGGTCGATCTCGTAATCCGACACACCGCCGAGGTCGTCACCGAGGCGGAACTCCAGGAACTGTTCGCGGACGGGTCACCGTCGGCCTACATCGGCTACGCGCCGACAGGGGAGATGCACATCGGTCACTTCACGACGATGCGAAAGCTAGCGGATCTCATCGCTGCCGGCGTCGACGTCACAGTGTTGATTGCCGATCTACACGCTCACCTCGACGACGAGAAGAGCCCGTTCGATCTGCTCGATGCGCGCAGCGAGTACTACCGCGAGGCGATCGAGGGTATGATCGAAGCCGCCGGCGCAGATGCCGGAGCGATCACGTTCGCCCGGGGTATGGATTTCCAACTCGACGAGGAGTACGTCCTTGAGTTGTACCGGATGGCGGCCGAAACGACCCTCTCGCGGACACAGCGGGCCGCAAGCGAAGTCGTACGCGAGAGTGAGAGCCCGACCCTCGGTGGTTTGCTCTACCCGCTCATGCAGTCACTCGACGTGCGGGCCCTCGAAGCGGACATCGTCTACGGTGGGATCGACCAGCGCGGCATCTACATGCTCTCGCGGGAGATTCTGCCGGACTACGGCTGGACAGAGCCGGTCTGTCTGTTTGCGCCACTCCTCTCGGGTCTGTCGGGCGGCAAAATGAGTGCATCCGACGAGACGTCGAAGGTCAACCTCACTGACCCACCGGACACAGTATCGGAGAAAATCGACGCCGCGTACTGCCCGATGGGCGAGGTCGAAGACAACGGCGTTCTCGAGTACGTCCGGTATCTCGTTTTCCCCGTGCTGGAAAATCAAGGGGAGGACTTTGTCGTGGAACGCCCCGAGGAGTACGGCGGCGATTTGGCCTACGAGGACTACGAGACGCTGGAGACAGATTTCGTAGACGAGGATCTCCACCCTGCGGATCTCAAGGGTGCTGCAGGGGGGTACATTTCCGAGATAATCGCCCCTGTTCGAGAGCGGTTGTGGGACAGACCAGAGTTACTCGCCAGGGCGTATCCGGACAGCGACGGTGACCTGTAGGTGTCCAACGAGACACCCGAACCCGGCACTGACAGCACAGGCCACGGTCACAGCAATGCTGACCGCTCCCCCACGACGGTTCGGGATGTCTACGACGAGATAGCGACTCACTTCTCGAAGACCAGAGTCAACCCCTGGCCCGAGATCGAATCGTTTCTCTCGGGGCGGAGCGCGTCGACTGGCCTCGACATCGGTTGTGGCAACGCGAGACACACCGAGTCTCTCTTGACTGTCACTGACCGCACCATCGGACTCGATCTCAGCCGGAATCTTCTCGCTGAAGCCACAGAGCGGGTCGACGGGGCGGGGGTTGTGTTCCTGCAGGGCGACGCGGCCACGCTTGCACTTGCGAGTGACACGGTGGATATCGCGCTGTACGTTGCCACACTCCACCATCTTCCCGACCGCATGCGGCGCGTGAGAAGTCTCGATGAGATGGCACGGGTGCTCGATGGCGTGGGGTTCGTAAGCGCCTGGAGCACCACACACGACCGGTTCGACGCACACGGGAGGACCGCGTCGGGGTTCGATACCACCATCGACTGGACACTCCCCGACGGGGACACCGTGCCGCGGTTCTACCACATCTATGCACCCGACGAATTCGAGCGGGATCTGGTCGAGAGCAATCTGACAGTCGAGCGCGTGTTCGTGTCCAGTGGCAACTGTTACGCGCGGGTCCGCGCCTGAGGGGGAAAGGAAAACGCCTTAACAGTGGGCGCGAGAAGCTTGTGGTAGATGCGTCGGACGTGTCGAGAGGACATACCCCGACGGAGCGACCGGCGACCTACCGAGGTTCCACGGAGGACGTGCAGAGACAGACCAAGCGCCCGTGGTGAGCGAATCGCAGGATTTGCCAGTCCCGGGGTCGACCGAACTGGACGAGCGCCGGTGGTCTAGTGGTAGGACCTGAGCCTTCCAAGCTCATGGCCCGGGTTCAAATCCCGGCCGGCGCAGTGAGAGGCGAAGCGACGAGCAGGC
>JAQCMX010000178.1 GCA_028274885.1 Haloarculaceae archaeon | reverse complement strand
GTGAGGAAGACGACACGGCGGACGCAGACGATGAGGACCCGGCAGAGTGAGACAACTCAACAGACGAGGCCGGGGGAATCAGGCGTCGTACCGCTTCCGGGACCCTCGCGGTGTGTGAGTCGGTAGTCGAAAAGTTGATTTCTGCGGGCGGTCTGCACTCGGGTGATGAGTGTTCCTGGGATAGGAATGCGTAGGCAACAGTCAGCACCGCGTGTGTACCGACACGCCTGGCTGGGAGCGGTGAGGATCGGAGGTCGGATAGATAAATCCCATCCCGGGGACAGCCGGGGGGTCCAGCCCGGTGTCGCCGGGCCTCCCCTGGAAAGCGGGGGGCAAAGCGAGGTGAAGCAATGACGGCCTCGGTTGGGGTCGTGATACCGGCCTACCAGCCGGATGTCCCCATTCTCCGACAGTACGTCTCGAGCCTGCAGGAAGCGATCGATCCAGGGGCCATCCGGATCGAAGTGGACTCTGCAAGCGAGCGTATAATAGGAGAGCTAACAGAGCTTCCGGCGACTATCAATGCAGTGTCAACCCGGCGTGGAAAGGGGGCGGCCATCACCGAAGGGTTCGAGCAACTTGAGACGGATATCCTGGCTTTTGCCGACGCGGACGGCTCGACACCTGTCCCCGAAGTCGATCGGATCATCACCAGCCTTGTGGAGCGACCGGTCGATCTGGCGGTTGGATCACGCCGGCACCCGGACGCGACAGTCGAGACGAGTCAGTCGCCACTCAGGGAACGTCTTGGCGACGGGTTCGCGTGGCTGGCACGGCGTCTGCTCGCCGTTGATCTCTACGACTACCAGTGTGGTGCCAAGGCCATAACGGCACCGGGATGGCAGCAGGTGCGCCAGCATCTCACGCGGCCCGGATTCGCCTGGGACATCGAACTCGTCGCGGTTGCGGGTGCGCTGGATCTCCGGGTCCGGGAACTCCCGATCGAGTGGCACGACCACCCCGACTCGACCGTGCCGCCCGTCCGAACGTCGATTCGGCTCGCGGCTGCGCTGGTCGACGCCCGTCGAAAGGCAAAGCGACTAAACCCTGGACCGCTCCGGTCGGCACTGGGCAGAACCGACGACGATTCGGCGGCGCTCATCGAACGGGAACGACCGAACAATGAGTGACGACACCGGAACTCCGGTTCCGTGGTACCACGCACTACTGTCGCGGGCTCGGATCGGAAAGTTCGTCTCCGTCGGAGCTCTCGGTGCCACCGCAGATACGGTCGTGCTCGTCATCCTCGCCGAGGGGTTCGGTCTCCTAGAGGAGGCTGCTGTCCTCGCAGGGATCGAGACATCCATCCTGCTGATGTTCACTCTCAACGAGTACTGGACGTTCCCCGAGGTCGGACAGCACGGGCATCGCGCTCTCCTGCGGCGACTCGGACGGTCACACATGGTTCGGTCGGGCGCGGTCGTCGTACAGTTTCTCATCTTTGTCGTCCTGTATCGGCTCTTTTATGTATCGGTAAACGCTGTCGGGATCGACCTGTGGCTGGTAGCCGCAAAGCTCAGCGGCATCTCCATTGCGTTCGTCCTCAATTACATCATGGAAAGCCTGTTCACCTGGCGAGTACAGCAAACGTGACCGATCGTGCTGTTGGCAACTGTCAGACCAGTTGGTCAAATACAGGACCCGAAACACCCCCTCTGTCACTTGGTTTTGTTCTCGATGTCGGTGATATCCTCCTCAGGGAAGGAGATGAGATTCTCGCGGCCGAGTCGGAGTTTCTCGATCTCGCCGTCCTCGTCCATGGAGGAAAGAAGCTGTGACACCTTGGCATTTGACCAGCCGGTTTCTTTCACAATGTTTGCCTGTTTCATCCGACCACCGTTGGTCTCGAGGAGTCGGCGGACGCGTTCCTCGTCACTGAGCAGTTCCTCGTCGATCCCGGGATCAGCAGACCGATCGGTGGTGTCGGAACCCTCGTCGGTCGTATCGGAGCCAGCCCGGTCGTCTGCCGTTTTGTCCGTAACGACATCGCCGTCGCTGTCGTCGGTCGTTGGCCGCGGGACCTCAATCCGGCCGCGACGGTCTAATAAAAGAACGGCGAGTACAAACGCAAGGAGGAGCAAAGCGCCACCGGCAACCAGCCACGCCGGGGAGGTGCTGTCGTCATTGCTGCCGGAACCAGGAGGTTCGTCGGAATCACCTGTGCTACCGTCGGTATCACCGCCGCCGGGATCCGTACCATCACTGCCTGCATCACCGATGAACGTGGCCTGCAAGCTGGCACTGTCGAACCGAACGGGCCCAGCCCATCTGAGTTCCCCGTTCTGAGCCGGGACCGTAGCGTTGACGACGCCGTATCCGTCCGGCGGTTCGACGACGAGTGTCTGGTCGGCGTCGAGTCCGGACAGCCACAGTCCCTGGTCGGTGACAATGACGTCATCGACGTGGATCCGGTTTCCGTCGAGACGGGCGAAATGCTCCCACGTGAACACGAGGCGCAGAGTACCAGTCCTGTTCTGGACCGAGTCCTCGAGACGGGTGTTGCGTTCGACGTCGGTGATAGCCATGTCGCGGTCTGTGGTTTCGCTGGCGAGCCCGGCGGCCCGCTCGAACGCCTCCAGACCGAGAACGGACCCATCACGGTTTTCGAACGCCGTAGCGAGGTCTTGGAACGCCACAGTTTCGTTTTGTGTCTCCAGCGAGAAGGCCGTAGAGATTGTCCACCGTGCATCCCCGTTGTCCCGAATTTCGACGGTCATTGTTGTTTCGGTGTCAGACTCTGTGATATGACTGTCGGCGCTGACCGTGCCAGCACCGACGATCACGGCTCCCGCGGTGAGAAGGAGAAAAACAAGAGCAAACGCGAGGGCACGGAACCGCGGTTGCGGGGGCATATTCCGGAGTGTCGCTCTCACCAGGCAAAACCCTTTTCATAAAACGTTAGTCGGCAGTATAAACTGTCTCGACGGATCTGCTCCCATCGTATCGAAGCAAACACTACCGCTAAGGGCCCATATCAGGTCCAACATTGGCTCTCAGAGCGTGACATCAAGCCGTTCACAACCGACGAGCCGACCTTCTCTGTGCGATTGTACGTGACGCGACGTTTTTATGTACGGACAGTAAATCCATGATCGAATGGACCGGCTCCTGCAGTTTGTGGCCCTCGTCTTATTTGTCTGCGTAGCGCTTGGAAGCGTCGGGTTCGTAGGCGCAAGTAGTAGCTTCCAGGAAGCAGATAACCTGATCAACACGACAGAATCACCGAACTACGCCTCCCCGTCAGCCGAGGAGAGGAGCAGAGAGGAGTACAGGAGAGTGACCGTCGACGTGGGCGGTGCAGTCGCGGTCGGGACAGAGCGTCTCCGCGGTGAGTTCGCGCAGCGGACGTTCGACCAGCGCTTCGATTCGGTGGACGACCCCGACAGACGACTCGCAATCGTCGAACAGGCAATCGATGCCGTGGGCACACAGATCGACGCGCTGGACGAGCGGCAGGCTCGGAGCTATACCGCGTACAGCGACGGAACGGCGTCGGCTGCTGTACTCCTCCGTGAGACCGTCCGACTGAACGAGGCGGGACAGCAACAAACCGAGTTGCTCCAGCACATCAGAGAGCGTGCACGGTCTGCACCGGAGGTCTCGACCGGCGTGGAGTTCGAGATCCAACTGGCGAATTTCAACGGGGAGACGGTACTGTTGCCCAGTCCGATTGTGGAGCAGATAAAACCTGCACTTACAGGAGCGGAGGAGAGTCAGTCGTTGTATCTGCAGTCCGGTGGCGACGGGCTTGTCCTCGCAACGATGGCAGGAGGGGAGTTTCTTCGGCAGGCAACACTGCGTGGCGAGCAAGAGCAAAGCGGCGTCGACCAGTTCAGTTTGGGCGGGGACGCGCGAATAGTTTCGGCGTTCGAACGCGGCGAGGAACTGTACCCGTGGGTGTTCGAAAACGCCATCGGAAACCCGAGCATCAGCGGTTTCGGGGACACGCCGGTGTACGTCATCACCGCCGACCATCCACAGGGTGAGTTTGTCACCTACCTCGACGGAACAACAACGAACCCCTTCCGGGAGCACCAGACAAAGCGACCGGACGCGGTCCCTGTAACGGACGTACGGACTACGGGGACGGAGCGACTCAACCTGACTGTCGAGGTAACCGACCCAACTGGACCGATGCGCGTGCGACTGACGAACGAGGAGACCGGATCGCCGGTCGCCGGCGACGTACTGGTTGATGGACAACACGTCGGTTCGACCGGACCGGACGGTGAACTCTGGACGATCCAGCCCACCGGCGAGTTCCGCCTCTCTGTCACGACCAGCGACGGCGAAACTGCCGCCGTTACCATCTCCTGAGGCGGCCAGGGGAGGTTCATATACCAGGGCGCGTCCAATCCGTGGTATGGACAGAGGGGTGTCACCGGTGATCGGTGTCGTGATACTCCTGGCCACGACGGTGCTTCTCGCGTCGGTGGTCGGGGTTGTCGTGACGACACGGCCGGCAGTGCCACCACCGACGGCATCGTTCGAGGTCAGCGCCGATGCGGATACGAACAGGATCACACTCACGCACCGGGGTGGCGACCCGATAAATGTCAATGAAATATCAATATCGGTGAACATCGGCGGTGAACCACTGGACACACAACCGCAGGTGCCGTTTTTTGCCGCACAGGGATTCGGGGCCGGTCCGACCGGGCCGTTCAACATCGCGAGTGAGGATACGTGGCAGGCCGGGGAGCGTACAACCTTCCGGGTGGCGGGGACGAACCGACCACAACTCACCGCCGGCGAGAGTGTCACCGTGACGCTTGCGACCGAAACTGCCGTTATCGCCGAGGTGGAGACCACAATCGTCCGATGAGCCCTGGAGTCACCAGCAGGAGTCGAGCAAAGGCCGGGGAGTCTGGACCAGGCTCAGGCCGGGAGTGAGAGGGTGGTAATCGGGTGACCGCGCCGACCGTCCCAGAAGACGAGTTCGGAGACGGTCCAAGAGATCGGATCGATCTCCCGCGTTGCGACGCGGCGGGCAGATTCGAGCGATCCGCCGCGCGCGATCGTGACGTGGGGCACGTACTCGTCGCCTTCGATTCCGGTGGCGGGGTCGAATGGACCGACAAGGCGGTCGTGTATCGACTCGATCGCCCGGGACCTGACCGCAAGATAGACCACTGGCGAGGGACCGCTGGCCGCCTCGGCAAAGTACCCGACCGATCCAATCCGAACCTCGAAGGGTGCCTGACCGCCGAGCGCCTCGCGAACCCGTGCTTCGAGCCGAGCGTACGTCCGTTGGTCGCCGTCGCCGAGACGCTTGAGAACGAGTGTGTGTTTGCCCCGCCCGCGAGAGCGTGCACGAGGACAGTCACGCGCAATCCTCGTCGCGAGTCGGGCAACGCGGGAGGGAACCGGGACGTTCAGACTGTACACGTATCAAGAAAACACAACGACGGACAAAAATACGTCGGTGCAGCGGGTGAACCCCGCGTTAGATCCTGTCAAGAAGCCAGAGTGCGATGAGGAGAACGATGATGAGCCCGATCAGATTCGAGAAAGGGACGATTGTGCTCAGAACGCCGAGGACCTCGTGGACAATCTGGAACACAAGCCAGACGACCACCAGTACGAGGATGATCTTCAGGAGCGATTCCGCGTCGAGTTTGGCGCGCATACGCAGATTCGGGCGGCCAGCAAAAAAACAGTTCTGGCTGGTTGTACTGCGTCTGACACCACGGCAACAACACCTTTGAACTCTCAAAAAAGAAACAAACCAATGGGTCCCAGCCCCGCCGAAAAAAAGTATCCCCCCTCTGTTTTGCTATCCTGTTTCTCACATCCCTCGCCGGTGTTGCAGTCGGCGTCGATGGGACTGACGAGATGAACCCAGACAGTGGGTGGCCGAAGGGACTCTCGCCGCCGACGGGCCAGCGGGCCTGGCTGATCCCGGCGTGTTGGCACAGGACGACAGCGACCCGTCGCGGGATGTCAATCCACCCGTGTATTTCAACGACCAGTCTATGTGGTGATCGGGTATCGCGAAGTGAAACTCCTCGACCGCAACTATCGGTTTCCCCAGAGAGACGACAAGGGAGCCAAGACGCACAGCCAGTCTTCGGGATAGACTGGGATCTTGCTGTCCCGCAGGGAAATATCGCGGGGTACTAATAGCTGGTTCCCGGTATGTGATCCAATGAGTTATCGGACGCTCTCCGATCTCACCGGCGGCCAGCGCGTGCTCGTGCGGGTGGATCTCAACTCGCCGGTATCAGACGGTGTAATCGAGGACAACCGGCGGTTTTCGCGCCACGCGCAGACGGTCCGTGATCTCGTCGCGGCCGGACACGAGGTCGCGTTGCTCGCCCACCAGGGACGGCCTGGGCGGGACACCTTCCTGTCGCTCGACCAACACGCTGATACTCTCACGGCGTATCTCGACCGACCCGTCGGGTACGTGCCGGAGACGTACGGACAGACGGCAATCGACGCGGTCCGGAGCCTCGACGCGGGCGAGGTACTCCTCCTCGAAAACGTCCGGATGACCGACGACGAACTGCCCGAAAAACCGCCAGAAGAACACGTCAAAAGCGATCTCGTCCAGACACTCGCTTCTGAGTTTGACGCCTATGTTGGCGACGCTTACTCGACAGCTCACCGGAAACACGCATCAATCGTCGGCTTTCCACTCGAGATGGACTCGTATGCAGGACGCGTGATGGCCACAGAGTACGAGGCCAACTCCGCGATCGCGACCAAGGGGTTCGACGGTGAGGTAACGATGGTGGCCGGTGGAAAGAAGGCCACCGATGTCATCGCGGTCATGACTGTCCTGCAGGAGAAAGTCGACAACTTCCTGCTCGGTGGGATCGTCGGTGAACTCTTCTTGCGCGCGATCGGCTACGATGTCGGCCGGGACATCGACGAGAACGACCTCTACGAGAGCCAGTGGCGTGCAAACAGAGAGCGCATCCACGCCCTTATCGAGAGTCATCCGAGCGAACTCGTCTTCCCGACTGACCTGGCCTACGCTGACGGCAACGGCGACCGCGCCGAGGTGACTGTCGCAGACGTCAAAAACAAAGATCACGACTACCTCGACGTGGGCCGGGACACTGCGACACAGTACTCCGACATTGCGGCCAACTCGGCGGCCGTGTTCGTCAAAGGCGCGCTCGGGATGTTTGAGGACGCGCGGTTCAGCGTTGGTACCGTCCGCATTCTCGAAGCGATCTCCCGGCAGGACTGTTTCTCGGTCGTCGGCGGCGGCGACACCTCCCGGGCTATCGAAATGTACGGGATGTCCGAGGCCGATTTCTCGCACGTTTCTATCGCCGGTGGGGCCTATATCAACGCCCTGACTGGTAGTTCGCTCCCCGGCGTTGCGGTCCTCGAACGAACCGGCCAGACGTCGCAGTGACCGCAGCGCGACGGCTTTGGGCCCGATTTTTCGTGGCGTTGATGACAGTCCGGATCGAAAGGACAGGTATGAAACGGTCACGTTCGGAGCACGCAGCCCGGTTTGACGAGTTGGCCCCGGAGTACGACGGGAACCACGGCCCCGAGTATCGCGCCTCGGTGTCGCTTGTCGTCGAACATGCCCAGCCCACGGCCGACGAGGTTGTTCTCGATCTTGGGACCGGGACGGGTGCGATCGCGCTCGAACTCGCCGCGGACGCAGACCGGGTTTTTGGCCGCGACATCAGCGATCGAATGCTCGAGCAGGCACGACAGAAGGCCAAGCAGCGTGACGTCGACAACGTCGCGTTCGACATCGGACGCTTCCTGGATCCGAAGGTCCCCGATGCGGTCGACGTGGTCACCTCGAACTTCGCGATGCATCACCTGAACGACGAGCAAAAACGGGATGCGATCCAGACCATTGCCGATATGGGGGCCAGCCGGTTTGTCCTGGGTGACGTGCTGTTCTTTGGCGAACCGAACCCGGACGAGCCGTTTTATGACCCCTCCGTGGATGATCCGGCGACAGTCGGGGCTCTTGCCGACGCGTTCACCGACGCAGGGTTCGCACTGACCGCCGTCGAACGGATCCACGAGCAGGTGGGCGTTCTGGTCGGGGAACGGCTCGACCACACCTGAGGGGCTAGCGTGAAACACCTCCCAAAACACCTGCAACCGCGCTGGCGGTATCTCGCCGTCGGCATCGAGGCGTGGCCGGATGCAACCCTCGGTCGAAACGACCTCCAGCGGGCGCTGTGGTACGGCGCACAGAACCTACTCGGCGACACGGGCAGTGCGAGGCTGGATCTCTCGGTGCTTCGGTTTCGGTTCCGGGACGGCGACGGTGAGGCTCTCGTACGGGTGCGCCGGGGGGCCGGTGATAGTGCTCGGGCGGTGATTGCCTGTCTCGACGAGATAGCGGGTCACCCGCTCGGGGTCCGCGTGCGCGGTGTGAGCGGAACGGTTCGGTCCTGTGAGGAAAAGTATATGAGGCGCGGACGGCAAGATTTAAAACAGAGACACGTCGTGTTCGGTGACGCCGAACGGTCCGCTTCCATCCGGGACGGTCGCGTGGATGTCAGGACCGACGAGGGGTTTGCCGGGGCGACGACCCTCGATCTAAAGTAACTATGCAGGGACAAAACCAACAGCAGGCCTACGACCGGGGGATCACGATTTTCTCCCCGGACGGTCGCCTCTATCAGGTCGAATACGCCCGCGAAGCGGTCAAACGCGGGACAGCAAGCATCGGCGTTAGAACACCCGAGGGTGTCGTCATCGCGGTCGACAAGCGAATTCGATCGCCGCTGATGGAGCGAGACAGCGTCGAGAAGATCCACAAGGCAGACAACCACATCGGCATCGCGAGCGCGGGCCACGTCGCTGACGCCCGCCAGCTGATCGACTTTGCCCGCCGGCGCGCGCAGGTCAACGAACTACGCTACGGCGAGCCAATCGGCGTCGAGACGCTCACGAAGGAGGTCACCGATTTCATCCAGCAGTACACGCAGGTTGGCGGTGCCCGCCCGTTCGGGGTTGCTCTCATCATCGCCGGGATCGCAAACGGTGAACCCCGCCTCTACGAGACGGATCCCTCCGGTACCCCCTACGAGTGGAAGGCCTTGGCTGTGGGCGCAGACCGCGGGGACACCAGGGAGTATCTCGAGGACAACTACGAGACCGGTCTCACCCTGGACGAGGGGATCGGTCTCGCCCTCAAGACACTCGCCTCGGCCAACGACGACGAACTCACCCCTGAGGGGGTTGGTGTCGCCACCGTCTCGACCGAGACCGAACTGTTCGAAGAACTCACCGAGGACGAGAAGGAAACCTACCTCGAGGACCTCGATCTGCTTGCGTCTCCCGACGAGGGCGAAGAGAAAGAGGAATAACCAGACAGCTGAGACTTGATCCGTGTCCTGATCCGGGAGCGCGTACCTGTCCCGATCAGCATCACGTACCCCAGTGACCCGGGTACAAACAACTTTAACAGGTCGACAAGTAACTCTCGGTATGATCTCACTCGACGAGGCGGTTACAGCACGACTCGAGTCACACGGGGAGCGTTTCGAGGTGCTGGTCGATCCCGACGCTGCACTCGCGATCAAACGCGACGAGTTCGACGGTGAACTCGAGAACGTGATCGCTGCAGAGGATGTCTTCGAGAACGCATCGCGTGGCGACCGCCCCCCCGAGAACGCACTCGAGGAGGTCTTCGAAACGACCGACCCACTCGAGATCATTCCGGCGGTGATCACCCGGGGGGAGATCCAGATCACGGCCGACCAGCGCCGTGAAATGAAAGAGCAGAAACGAAAACAACTGATCAACCAGATCGCCCGGAACGCTGTCAACCCCCAGATGGACGATGCGCCCCACCCACCGGAGCGCATCGAGTCGGCACTCACGGAGACCGATTTCCGTATCGATCCGATGGAACCCGTCGAGAGCCAGATCGACGACGCCCTCGATGCACTCCGTCCGGTCATCCCAATCCGGTTCGATACGGTGACCGTCGCCGTACAGGTCCCCCCTGATTACGCCGGGAGCGCCCAGGCGAAGATCCGCGAGTTCGGCGAACTCGAACGCGAGGAGTGGCAGCCAGACGGCTCCTGGATCGGTGTCATCGAGTTCCCTGCCGGCATGCAAAACGATTTTTACGATCACGTCAACGAGGTCACCAGCGGCAACGCAGAAACCCAGATCATCCAGGACGAGAACGCCCTCGACACGCGGTAGCTGCCGAGTGGTTGTGTCCCCCGGTAGGCCTGGGCTTAAATATCGTCACCGCATAGATGACTTTGAGTGACGGAGCGAACCCCAGAACCCACCCTCGTCGGCAAGCGCGTCGATGCCGGCGAGGCCGACACAACCGAGATTGTACAACTCGCCCGGGCGGGCGGATATCAGGTCGTCGACACGGTAACCCAGACCCGGACCGAGGATCCCGCGTACCACTTCGGGGAAGGAAAAGTCGAGACAATCGCCGAGCGCGTAGTTGCCAGCGATGCCCGGAGTGTCGTCGTCGACAACGAACTCGGCCCCTACCAGACCTACAACGTCGGGAACAAACTCCCCGACGGGGTACGGGTTATCGACCGGTTCCGGCTCATTCTCGAAATCTTTGGCCAGCGTGCCCAGACCCGCAAGGCCCAGCTACAGGTCGAACTGGCCGAACTTCGCTACGAACTGCCACGCGCCGAGGCGAAAGCCAGCCTCGCGAAACGTGACGAACGGCCGGGGTTTATGGGGCTTGGCGAGTACGACGAGAGCCGTGAACGGGACATCAAAGCGCAGATTTCCCGCATCCGCGACGAACTCGACCAGATCGAACAGACCGACCAACACCGACGACAGCAACGCCGTGAGTCCGGGTTCGATCTCGTCGCGCTGGCGGGCTACACGAACGCCGGGAAGTCGACCTTGCTCCGGCGGCTCGCGGCTGACCTCGACGTCGACGAGAACCTGGGCGTCCACCCCGACGTAGAGACGACCGCAGAGTCGGAGGACCGCCTGTTCACGACGCTTGGAACCACTACCCGGCGGATGGACTTCGACCGCCGTGACGTGCTCGTGACCGACACTGTCGGATTCATCTCGGATCTCCCACACTGGCTGGTCGAGTCGTTCAAGTCCACGCTCGATGCTGTCTACCGGGCTGATCTCGTCTTGCTCGTCGTCGATGTCAGCGAACCGATCGAGGAGATCCGCGAGAAGGTGGTGACGAGCCACGACACCCTCTACGAACGCAACGAGGCACCGATCGTGACGGTTTTGAACAAGACCGACGCGATACCGGATACGGAGATTCAGCGCAAACTCGGCGCGCTCTCGTCGCTGGCTCCGAATCCGGTGGTGGTGAGTGCCCAGACCGGCGACAACGTTCCCACCCTCCGCGAGCGCATCCACGCCGAACTCCCCGACTACGTCCAGGAGCGACTCGTCATGCCAATGACCGACGATACGATGAGCGTCGTCTCGTGGATTCACGACAACGCCTACGTGGAAAACGTCGAGTACGGCAACGAGGTCGTGATCGAGTTCGAGGGGAGACCCGCGGTGATCGAGCAATCACGCTCGAAGGCCGGCCGACTCGTCGACGCCGGTTCGGCGTAATTAGTCGCGGCGTTTCGCCTCAGGTAGCCTCTTGAGCAGGTCACTGGCCACGAATCCGGACCCGTACGTCTCGGCGGTCAGGTCCCCTGCCCGCCCGGTCACGTACGCGCCGAGCCCGGCAGCTTCGATCGATCCGAGCCTGGCCGCGAACGCACCAGTCACCCCGGCGAGGACGTCACCGGTCCCACCGACGGTCATGCCGGCGTTGCCAGTCCGGCTCACGCGGGTCCGGTCGCCGTCGCTTATCACGTCGGTTGGCCCTTTGAGAAGTACCGTGTGGCCGAGTTCCGCGGCGAACTCCGCCACCAGCCCGGCGCGTTCGTCCCGGTCAGTACTCGTCTCGCCACCCATCCCTACGAACTCCCCGCGGTGTGGGGTACAGATCAGGCTCGCGTCAGTCTCGATGTCCGGGACGACCGTGAGTGCATCCGCGTCGACGACCGCCGTCCCGTCGTAGGCTTTCAGCAGAGCCTCGGTGGCTTCCAGTGTTTCGCCGCTTTCGCCCAGTCCCGGGCCGATCACGAGCGCGTCGTGTCCGGCCGCAAACTCCATTACCGGACCGACGTGTCCCGGTTCGAGTTTCCGGCCCTCCACGGGCCGAACGATCAGGTCCTCGCTGTATCCCTGGATCTCGTGTGCGACGGACGTGGGACAGGTGACCCGCACGAGGTCGGCGCCAGCCCGGAGAGCCGCCTGCGCTGCGAGTGCTGGTGCACCCGTATACGGACCGCCCCCAATCACCAGTACCTCGCCGTTTTCGCCCTTGTGGCTCCCCGGATCCCGTGCTAATCGACGCAGATCCCCCCGCTCGACCACGGTCGCGGCCATCTCCGGGATGCCGATGTCGGCTACAGTGACCGTGGCATCGAGCTCCGACAGTCCGGGTTTGGTGTCGTGAAAGGTGACGACCCGGTCGGCCTCGACCGCGTTCGGGGCCAGTTCCCCGGTGTTAGCATCGAGTCCCGAGGGAATATCAACGGAGATGACCGTCGCCTCCGTGTCCCTGAGTTGCTCTGTGACCGTGGCAGCCGGTTCCCGTAACGCCCCACTGATCCCTGTCCCGAGCATGGCGTCGACGACCACGTCCGGATCCCCCAGTGCCACCTCGGTCCCATCACGCAGTTGCTCAGTGTCGTACCCGCTTTGCTGCAGGGCCGCCCAGTTCTCGCGGGCGATGTCGGTTCTGATGTTTTCGGCCCGTCCGAGCAGGTAGGTCGTCGGATCGTACCCGCTCAGAAACCGGGCTGTGACGAATGCGTCACCCCCGTTGTTCCCGCGGCCGGCGACGATCACCACCGAATCGGATGGATCGGCGATCTCCTTGACCGTCCGTGCGACCGCGTTGCCACTCGACTCCATGAGCTGTTTCCGTGTGACCCCGAGGGCCGCCGCGTTCTGATCGACGACCGCCATCTCCGAACCGGTGATCATGGCTATGGGTTCGGAGCCAGCCGAATTAACTCTACGGTCTCCGGCGTGAACCCACTGTTCGAGTTACTCCACGAGTTCGGTCTCGATCCGGAAATCCCGGGCCTCGTCGTCTGACCCGGCGACAGACTCGAACACGACAAACGGGATCCGGCTAGTTGCAGCCAAGACCTCCACGGTCTGTGTTTTCGTCGCGACAGCGTCCCAGTTCCCATCGGATCCTTCGTGTTCCAGGGTCGCCTCTAGCGTGACCGTCTGTGTTTCCGTGAGCGTATTTTCGATGGTGATGCGTGCGCCAACGTCCTGTGGATACCGGTAGCGTCGGTCCCCTTCCTGATAGTGGACCTGCGTATTCGAGACGACGAGTTCACCTTCTTCGTCCAGTCCACACCCGGCGAAGCCGACAGCACAGGCGACGCTACCCACGGCGAGGAATCTGCGGCGCCCGATCCGTGTCATCGTCTTCGGTTCGGGATGAACAGTTTTGTGCCTTCCGAGTTCTCTCCGTTGTGGCTCCTTTTGCCACGCCGGTTTAGCCCCGGGTCACCAGCGGACCCGGACTCCTCGCAGGTCACGTCGACAGCGTCGACCCGGGCGACGTTACGCCCCTCGTGACAAAACTCGATCATCCGCTCGACGGCATCCGCTGTCCCCTCGAACACTGCCTCGACGCGCCCATCGGAACGGTTCTGTACCCACCCGTCGACACCGCGGTCTCTGGTACAGTCACGCGTCGTCGCCCGGAGGTAAACGCCCCGGATCTTACCCGAGACGTAGACGTGTGCTCGCGTACGGTCTGGGATTAGTGTTGGTTTGCTCCCGAGAGATAAGTATGATTACCGGGGGGTCGGATTCTGCGCCCGTACCGGCAAGCGTGTCCGGATCCGGTGGCGGGGCTGTCACTCCGGTGGATCCTCCGCGTGTCGCAGATAGTGAAACAGATACGTTTGGGTGTAGCCCGCGTACTCGCCGCCAAGCCGGGCACGGAGCGCGCGGGAGGTTTCCTCGTAGTTCCCTCGCTCACAGTCCGGAAAGTACCGGTCGATGATCTTTCGGATCCATGTATCGAGCGGGACCGCCTCTGTGTAGCCAAGCGAGAACAACAGGATACAGTCGGCGACTTTCTGTCCCACACCGACGAACTGTGTCAGGTGTTCGCGCGCCTGTTCGTACGGTCGCTCCCGCGCGTCTGCCGGATCCGTACCGTCCCGAACCATCTCCGCGGTCCGTTTGACGTAGGGTGCCCGGTAGCCAAGCGAGAGGTCGCGCAGTTCCTGTTCGGTCGCTTCTGCGAGTTGCCCAGGGGTGGGGTACGAAAAGAACGTCTCTCCGTCGAACTCCACTGGTGTCCCAAACGCCTCCCGGAGAGCCTGTTGCATCCCGTGGATCCGGGCGACGCGCATCTGGGCCGAGCAGATAAAGGAGACGAGCGTCTGGAAGGGTGGCTCCTGAACCAGTCGCATCCCCTGATAGGCCTCGAAGGCAGCCTCGACGATCCGGTCGTCGGGTGCGCCCTGTCTGATGGCCGTGAGGTCGTCGTCGAGACGGAGTCGGTCGCGCAGGATCGGTTCCGCGTCGATGTGGGATCGCCACTTCAGGCACTCGTCGGTCTGGCACACCGCAATGACGGCGTGTTCGTCGTCGACCTCGGTGGTCGTGCGATACCAGTTGTTGCCGCCGTAGAGACCGCCCTCGTAGTCGTTCCCGTCGGCGCGCCACCAGAGATAGGACTGTCCGCTTTCGAGCGTAGACTGGAGGTCAAAAGGCGAGGCGAGTTCCGATAGCGGAAGCTGACCCGACTGCATCGTATTTCCGTTTGCCCCGAGATGTTTGTGCGTTTCGGGACGGACACGACGGGGTTTCCGGGCAGAGACGGATCCGGCGAGAGGGGACACCGACAGGGCTAACCTTCTTATTGATTGCTAATCAACTGTTTTGTATGAACTGCAGAGTTGTCGTTGAAGCGGCAGTACCGGTGTACGACGTGGAAACACCAGACGAGGCGGTCAGGATCGCAATCTCCAAAACCGGCGAAATGTTGAACCCGGATCTGAACTACGTCGAGATCAACATGGGCGAACGCGCCTGTCCGCACTGTGGCGAGGAACTCGAGCCGGCTTTTATCGCTGCCGACGAGAGTCTGGTGGCACTCGAACTGGAAATGACGGTTTTCAACGTCGAGCGCGAGGAACACGCCTCACGTATCGCTCGCAAGGAAATCGGGCAGCGCCTCGAGAACATCCCACTCGACGTGGTCGAAATCGAGGAGTTAGAGTCCGAAGAGGAAACTGAACAGGAAACGAGCGATACCGACCAGGACGACGAGACGACCGATGGGGACGGCACGACGACGGATTCGGACCACTCCTCGTCCGGTGATCTGGCCCAGACAGAGTCGTCGGAAGACGACGAGGTCCTGCCGGAGTTCGAGGAACTCATCGACGAGTAGTGATCCGCCCGAAGGACCATTTGCCTGCTTCTCATCCCGAAGACATCTCTGCAGGAGCTATATGTGCTGAATGAGAAAACGACCTGATCAGTCAGCGGTGGCCGAGACGGGTTCGGTTTCTTCGGACGTCATCTCTGCTGTGATGTCGGTCGCGAGTGCGAAGACCGCTTCCTTGTGATCTGTCTTGGATTTGTGGATCGATGTCGGTTGGACGCCGAGTGTTCCGTACTGCTCGTGGTCGACATCGTCGCCTGTTTGTTCCTCGTAGTGATTCTGTACCTGGGCGAGCAGGCCGTGAAGGTGAATGAGCTCCTGCTTTTTCATAGTCATCAGTTTATAGAAACTGGAGGGTTATAGTACTACTCTGAGAGCCGTTAACACATATTCCTAATAATTGGCCGACTGAGTGTCTGTACCTTGCGGTGTGGCGTATGAACGCTCCCGACATCCCGGTGGTGTGTACTCCAGGGGTAGCCAGGATGTGTGCCAGCCCGATCCCGAACACGATGGTTCACCGGCCAACGGTGCACCCCCCGAACTACTGTGCGAAAATACTAACCACGTTCCTCCGATAATAGCCGATAATGCCGATCCTCATAGATATACGAAAGCTGACAATTATTGGCAAGCTCATCCAACACGGGGCAAAAAACGTCGCCGACTCGCTGTCGACGATGGCGGATATCGAGGCTGATATCCAGATCAAGAGTCTCTCGTTTGTCGAACCCGGGGATATCCCCCAGGAGATCGGGGACGGGGAGTTTTACCACGCGAACATCCGGCTGACGGAACCACCGTATGGTGTCTTTCTGATGACGTTTGACAGCTTGACAGCCCGCGAGATCGCCGAACATATGACCGGCCAACAGGCAACCTCTGGCTCGCTCAACGCGATGCACGAGAGTGCACTTCAGGAGATGTGCAATATCCTCACCTCGGGGTTCATCGACGGCATCGCGAATACGCTCGAGACAACGATCAATATGCAGACTCCGACCCTCGAGCGGGCCGACTCGGAGATCATCGCCGAGGAAACGCTTTCGCACATCCACGCGGATTCGCTGTCCATCGTACTCGACTCCGTGGTCGACCTCGCCGATCAGGACACTGAGTTCCAGTTACGTATCTTTCTCGTTCCCGATCCCGGTGCCTTCGTCAACCTCATCGACAAACTCGACATCGAGGAGATCCGGGAGATCGAAGATCCCACCGAACGTCGCGGCACTGATCGTGCGTTTTAGCTCTGTGACGAAATCAGTCCTTTTGATACG
>JAQCMX010000177.1 GCA_028274885.1 Haloarculaceae archaeon | reverse complement strand
CCGATCCTCACATCTGTGCCAACTCGATGTCTCGCGGGTGTGGCGACCACATCCCGCAGCGGTGTGTTGTGTCTCACCCCGCGCTGAGAGTGATTATCACGGATCTGTACTGCTATCGTGTCTCATCCCCCGTCTCATAGTGATTATTGCGAGTCTGTGCCGCTTTCGCGGATCAAAACGGCTGTTTCACGCCATGACACAGCACTATCTGTAACGTGGTCGCGAAAACCACCGCAATAATCACTATCAGGTGGTGAAACGGCCGAGATACCGGATCGGAGTCGAAAATTACCCCCATAATCACTATGAGAACGGTGTGCGGTGAGGGGACGGCTTTTGTATCCCAGTCACATACGGCCGAACATGACAGAAACGGTAGAACGGGTCACGCTCATTTGTGCGGCGTGTTCGCCAGAGGCCGAGACCGTCCACGAGGTGCTGAAACCGGACGGGCTGGCGACAGTCCGGTGTACCGAGTGTGGACACGTCCACAAGGAGCAACTCCCGGAGGCACGGACAGTCAAGCGTACGGTCATCGTCTCGCAAGGCGAGGAATCGTTCCCCGCGAGCGTGGAAGCTCCCGCCACGGAGACACTCGCCGTCGGTGAGGAGTTTCTCCTGGAGACCGAGGAGGCGATCATGACCGTCAGGATCACCAGCCTGGAACTGACGGAGGGACGAACGGACAAAGAGTCTGCGGAGGATGTCGAGACGATCTGGACACGGGCGGTCGGTAATGTCAGCGTCAACGTCACCGCACACCCCAAATCCGGCGAGCACGACGAGACGCGCAGTTTCGCCCTACAGGTGCCCGGTGATTACGAGTTTGTCGTGGACGACACCGACGAACTCGGCGGCGAGGAGTTCACCGTCGAGGGGATCTACCTGCGCGAGGACGCGACCGGCTACGAGTTCGAGAAGCTCGATTACACCGGTGACACCGCTGTCGCCAAGGACATCAAGCGCCTGTACGTGAGAGACGAGTCGACCACAGCGTGGTCGGCCTGGTAACATGAACTGGGCGGCACGGCGCGGCCGGCTGGTCGACCAACTCCTGGAGCGGGAGTCACTCGACAGCGAGACTGAACGGGCGATGCGGGCTGTCCCGCGCCACGCGTTTGTCCCGGAATCCAAACGGGAAGCCGCCTACGAGGACCGACCACTGCCGATCGGCGAGGGCCAGACGATCAGTGCACCGCACATGGTCGCGATCATGACCGATTTGCTCGATCTGTCGGCCGGTGACAGGGTTCTCGAGATCGGAACCGGCTGTGGCTACCACGCCGCCGTGACCGCCGAGATTGTCGGCCCTGGCAAGGTCTGTAGCGTCGAGTACCACGACTCGCTCGCACGCGATGCGGGCGACAACCTCCGGCGGGTCGGTGCAGGCGATATCTCGATCAGGGTCGGTGATGGCCGCGAGGGGTGGGAGGCACACGCGCCATACGACCGGGTCTACCTGACGTGTGCTGCGGAGGAGTTTCCACGTCCCGTCCGCAATCAGGTTGCTGTCGATGGGATCGTGCTCGGCCCCGTCGAACGGAGCGGGCTGTCGATAACCGGTAACGGACAGGTTCTGGTCCGGGCCCGCAAGCAGGCCGACGGCTCGCTCGACCCCGAAACGCACGGCGGCGTCCGGTTTGTTCCCCTGCAGTGACCGCCAGTCTCCGGGACTACGAACATGCAATTCATTAGGACGCACACGAAATCCGGAGTATGGATCTCGCGGTGTTGCGCGATGATATGGTCGACAGCCTCCAACACGAGAGCAAAGGCTGTGTCCACAGCGACGGCCTGTCTGTGGCAATGCGGGAGGTGCCACGCCACGAGTTCGTCGAGGACGACCGCGGTGCATACGCCGACCGGCCCTTCGAACGGTTGGGGACGCGCGTGCTCGCGCCCAGTACTGTCGGCCGTCTGCTGGAGGCGCTCGACCCCGACGCCGACAGTTCCGTCCTCGTGGTGGGTGCCGGCGTCGGCTACACCGTCGCGGTGCTTGCCGAACTCGTCGGGGGCCAGCGGGTACACGCGGTTGACATCACCCGCAGGCTGGTCTACGAGGCCCGCGAGAACCTCGCGAGTGCGGGTTACGACGCGGTTCTCGTGGACTGGCGCGACGGTGCCGATGGGTTCCCCGAGTACGCCCCCTACGACCGCATCCTACTGGAGGCAGCCGCGGTCCAGCCCCCGGCCCCGCTTGTCGACCAACTTGCCGACCGCGGCCAACTCGTCATGCCACTGGGGACGACCGAACAGTCGATAGCAGTCGTCTCGCCGGCGGGGGAGAGCAGACAGTTGGGTGGGTGCGCGTTCGATCCGATGCTCGTCGAGGGTGAGCAAGCCGACACCGTCGAGCGCAACCGGACCCGGCGTGAGGACCGGGAGTTCGCCCGCCGGGACGCACGCCGGCGGAGCGGATGGGAACAGGACTGGATCGACTGGGAGTGATCGTCCCGCGTCGGGGTCCCACCGTTGCTATCACCTCCGGAGCACGAGGATGTCTGTGTTCTCGCGCTTGTCGGCGTACTTGCCGTCGGGTGGCCGGACGTCGAGTGCAATCGTTCCTTCCTGCTGGTTTGGCCCCAGTTGTGGCGTGAGTGTCAGTGTTGCAGTCCCGTCGTGTCCGGTTTCCGCCGTCCGAATCCCGTTCAGCCGCGCCGTATCACTCTTTGCGATCACCGTCGCGTTCGCGATCACGCCACCGTCCGGATCGACCACGGTGACCGTCACGTCGGTCTGGGTCTGATCGATGATCTCGGGGTCGGGCCGCGTGTCCAGTTCCGTCGTTCCCAGTGTCTCCAGTCCGCCGATGACGTTCATCATCACTGTGAGACTCGCGACCCCGACGACGAGAGCGATAACGAGTCTGATCGGAAGTCCCTCGATTGCACGCTCGTCCTGCCAGAGTTTTCCGGGAGACATGCGGGCTCTGGTCGTGCTTTCGGATTTAAATTCCCGGCCGCCGGTCGACAGCGAGACGGGTCGACAGTGATGGAACGACCGTCCCGGCGGTGAACACCTGACGGTACGTCCCGTCGGCGGCGTCCGGATTGCGCCCGCCATATGTTACGATTGTATAATTAACTTATATACCTGAGCGCTCGGTACCCGTAGGCATGGCCTTCAGCGACCAACTACTCGAAGACGGCGAGGATCTGTGGGCGGCACAGAAACAGCACCCGTTCGTGCAGGAACTCGCGGCGGGAACGCTCGACGAGTCGGCGTTTAGACACTGGATCGAACAGGACTACAGATACCTGCTCGATTACGCGCGGCTGTTCGCGATCGCGGGGGCGAAAGCCCGTGACGAGGAGACGATGACCGACCTGCTTTCGATCGCCCACGCGACACTCGACCACGAGATGGATCTCCACCGGGAGTTTGCCGCGGAGTGGGGGATCTCTCGGGCGGAGTTAGAGCGCGTCAGGAAGTCGCCAACCTGTGAAGCGTACACGAGTTTTCTGGTCCGGACGGCCTACGAGGGGTCGATTGCCGAGATTGCTGCGGCCATGTACCCCTGTGGACAGGGGTTTCTCGACGTGGGCGAGTACGCCAGCGCCCAGGCGACCGACGACCACAGATACACCCCCTGGATCGAGATGTACACCGGTGAGGAGTTTCGGGACGTCGTGGCGCTCATGCGGGATCTCGTCGACCGGTGTGGTGAGCAGTATCCCGGGGAGCGCGGGGCAATGCGCGAGGCGTTTCGCAGGAGCGCACGCCTCGAGTACGCCTTCTGGGAGATGGCCTACACCGAACAGGGGTGGGACGTATAGCTTTCCGGAGGGCGGAGGCTTTTGTTCGCAGCGGTCGGACAAAGAATATGTTCACGCTCGATTTCGATCGGTTCATGATCGAACTCAAAGAGGGGACGCTCGAACACGTCGGGGCATCGAACAAATCGGCCACGGCAAAGCTATATGATGTCGAGGCCGTCGACATCCGCACGTTCGGTGGCGAGCGTGTCAAGATCACCTTCGAGGATGACGGTGGCAATGAGGTCGAGGTTGCCCTTGATCCGCCCAAAGCCCGGGAGATCGCCAGCGAGATCGAATCACTCGAGGCCGAAAGCGACACCTTTGAGTGACAGATTCAGTATCGGAGAGTTTCGACAACCGTTTTAGGCCGGACGCGCTTGTTTTTCCCAATGGGAAGCTGTATCATCTGTGGTACGTCTGTCGAGGGTCGCATCTGTGAACTCCACGAGGAGGATGTCGTCTTCGCGTTCCGTGGGACGCAACCGGACGAGCTGACGTCACGGCGTTACTACCGTGGCAGCGTGGATGGGTACGCCGAGTTCGGCATCTTCGTCGACATCGGCGACAGCGTCACCGGCCTGTTGCACAAAAGCGAGCTCGGTCAACGCCTCGATAGCATCGATCTCGAACCGGGCGATACGGTCTTCGTGCAGGTACAGAATGTGCGGGACAACGGCAACGTCGATCTGGGCTGGTCGATCCGCCAGGAGGAGTCAGACTTCCGCGGGACGCTGATCGACGACCCGGAGGCCGACCAGGCGTTGCTCGCTGAGGAGGACGACTCCGCCGAGACGACCAGCGAAGCCGAGACACAGCCCGAGGATCCCGAACCTGTTGGGCGCGACGCCGGGGCCAAAGAACAGAGCGACACGGCGAGGAGCGAACCGGAGTCAGAGCCCGACGCCGTTACCGTGGACCGACTCGAGGAATCGGTCGGGGCGCGCGTCCGCATCGAAGGTGAGATCACCGACACGCGCCAGACCAGTGGACCGACCGTGTTCCAGGTCCGCGACGAGACAGGAACCGTCGAGTGTGCCGCCTTCGAGGAAGCCGGCGTGCGCGCATATCCTGATGTCGAGGTCGAAGACATCGTTCGCATCGAGGGCGAAGTCGAAAAACGGCGCGGCGAACTACAGGTCGAAACGGAGGCACTCGTCGTCCTGGAGGGTGCGGACCGTGATGCAGTCACCGAGCGGATGCGGGATGCGATCGTCCAGCAGGCCCGCCCCGGCGATGTCGAACCGATCGCTCCGGAGCCAGCAGTCGAGGTAGCCACGGACTCGATCCGGGACGCGGCGACCGCGATCAGGCGTGCAGTTATCGAGGATCGACCGATCGTGGTCCGCCACGCCGGAACCGCCGACGGCTACGTTGCGAGTTCGGCAATCGAGCGGGCCACGCTCCCGCTTATCCGGGAACGGGGACAGGGGGCCGACGCGGAGTACCACGCCTTCGACCGCCGGCCTCTGGAGGGTGCCGTCTACGGTATGAACGACGCCACACGGGACGTGACGACGATGCTCTCGAACAGGGAACGTCACGACGAGACGCTTCCCCTGTTCGTGTTCGTCGCCGCAGGCGGGAGCGCAGAGTCCCTCGATGGGTTCGAACTGCTCGATATTTATGATGTCGACCGGGTGGTCATCGACGAGCGCGCAACCGATCCCGGCGTCGCGGAGGCGGTGGACGTACTCGTCAGCGCCGAACCGAACGACGAGACCACCGCGACGGTTCTTGCGGCCAACGTCGCCGTCCACGTCAACCAGGAGGTCCGCGGGGCCCTCGCCCACCTGCCGGCTGTGAGCTTCTGGGAGACCACGCCCGAGCAGTACGTCGAACTGGCGGCCGAGGCCGGGTACGACGAGGCGGCCACTCGAACAGTTCGGGAGTCGGTCGCACTCGAGGCGTTCTACCAATCCTTCGAGGACAAGCGGGAACTGATCGCCGACCTGCTGTTTGCCGACGAGGCCGATGATCCTCTCGAACTCGCCGGCCACATCAGCGAGCAGTTCCGCGAACGGATGAACACGGAGATCCGGACCGCTGAGGCGAATCTCGAACGCCGCGACCTCGACGGGGAGACGGTGCTCGTGCTCGACACCGAGGCGTACACACACCGCTATGAGTTTCCGCCGAAACCACTGTTGCTCGACGAACTCGCCCGGCGCCACCGCGAGGACGCCGCGGCGCTGCTGGGTGTCGCCGAGGACGAAGCCTACATCCGAACCGACGCTGACATCGGTATCCATCAGGTAATCGAGACCGCGGGAGAACAGGCATCCAAAGCGGGTCTCGATGCCCGTGGAGCCCGCGACGGCCGCGTCGAATTCCTCTCGGGGGAACGCCGGGCCGCCCGCAAAGCACTGCTCGACGCGCTTGCCAGCGAACTGTCCTCGGCCACGACAGCCTGATCGGGTCGGCCACCATCGAACTCCCATCCTGCCGACAACACAACACGGGACATAAGTTACCGGCGAGCAATCCACAAAATAGATGATATCGCGGGTTGCACTCGACGCCCCGGCACGTGCCCCGTCCGGGAAGACGTCAGCCTACGCCATCGGGAAACAGGGGGGTCTGTTGATCGATCCCGCCACACGACACTCCGAACTGGACGAGTTGGTTGCTGAACGCGTCGACCACGTCGCGGTCACGCACCATCACCCGGACCACGTCGGAGCGGTCACAGCCTACGCGGAAACGTGGGATCTCACGGTCTGGGCCCTCACCGGTCGCGGTGACGCGTTCGCGGCCGCGACCGGAGTTCAGCCCGATCGCCACTTCGCCCCGGGCGAGACAATCCCAGCTGCCGGCGGGGTCGAGGTGCTCGACACACCCGGTCACGCCCCGGAACACGTCTCGTTCGTGGTTCCAGAGGGGATCGTGACCGGCGACCTCGCCGTCAGCGAGGGCAGTGTCGTTGTGGGTGCACCCGAGGGGGACATGCGAGCCTACCTCACCTCGCTGCGCCGGGTCCACGCCCGCGACCCGGACCGGCTCTACCCGGGACATGGGCCGGTAATCGAGGATCCTCGTTCGACCTGCGCACGACTTATCAAGCACCGTCTCGACCGCGAAAAACGGGTCCTCGAGGCGATCAACGCGGGCGAGGAAACACCCGAGGCGATCGTCGAAGCGGCTTACGAGAAGGACGTCTCGGACGTCTACGAACTCGCGCGGGCGACCGTCCTGGCCCACCTCGAGAAACTCGCCGTCGAGGGGGAAATAAGGTACGATGGTGACCGGGCGATGCCGGCCTGAGGGTCCTCGACCAGCAGGAATTATCTATCTGCGGGCCGGTCGATTGGGTATGCAGGTCCAGTTACTCGAAGCGACCGAGGACCCCGAGCGACTCATCTGCCAGGCCGCGCGAAACGATTACATGAGAGAGTTCGTCGGCGAGACCCCTTTCGACGAGGTCATGGACAGCATCGACGGGGACACACTCGAGGACAAACAGGAGACGCTGATCCATCGCCTGCTCGACCACGGCCACTTCGGCCCGTTCGAGCACCCCCAGGCGACCGTCGCAGTCGAGGGGATCAGCCGCTCGTGTATGGCCCAGATCACACGTCATCGCCACGTCTCCTTTGACGTCCAGTCGATGCGGTACGTTGCCTTCGACGACGTGGATCCCGCGGAGGTCCCCGAGGGCGAGATGGTCGTCGTCCCACCCTCGGCGACGGATCCGGACTGGATCGGTCGGAACCAGGAAACCGGACCGGTCGACGAACAGACCGCCAGGGAGCGCGAGGAACTGTTCCGGAACACGATCGAGAGCGCATTCGAGTCCTACCAGGAACTGCTCGAGCTCGGGATGGCCCCCGAGGATGCGCGCTACGTCCTGCCAATCGGGAGCAAGGTCAACATGGTCATGTCGATGAACGTCCGAATGTTGCTCCACGTTGCGGACATGCGCGCCGCCGCGGACGCCCAGTGGGAGATCCGGGACATGACCGAACGGATCCTCGATCGCGCCGCGGAGTGGTGCCCGATCACCTTCGAGTACTACGAGGCGGAGATGAAAAACCGGAAAAACAGGCTCGCACCGTGACGACTCCCGACCGGAAACCGACACAGGCCGAAAAGAGGGGCTTTTAGTTTCTGTACGCCCGTAGATGGCTCTATGCAAAGCGGCGAGGGTGTCGAGACAGGACACGCCAGAGACGACCGCTCCGGATACGACTACACCGGCGGAGCGGTGCGCCGACCGGCGCTCGTCGCGGAGTTGCGCGAGCAACTCGAAGGCGAGGTGCGGTTCGACGACTACTCCAGACAGCTCTACGCGACGGACGCAAGCGCCTACGAGGTCACGCCGGTTGGGGTCGTCTTTCCCGCGTCGACGGCCGACGTGGCCACCACCGTCGAGTACTGTCGGGCAGGTGATATTCCAGTCCTGCCACGGGGTGGCGGCACGAGTCTCGCCGGCCAGGCGGTCAACGAGGCCGTGGTCCTCGATTTCACGCGCCACATGGATGGGCTGGTCGCTGTCGACCCGGCCGAACGGACCGCCCGCGCACAGCCCGGACTGGTGCTCGGGGATCTAAACGCCGAGCTCGCGGACAGCGGCCTGAAGTTCGCGCCCGATCCAGCCTGGGGCGACAAGAGCGCGTTAGGTGGTGCAATCGGCAACAACTCCACGGGGGCACACTCGCTTCAGTACGGGAAGACCGATGCCTACATCGAGGAATGTGAGGTGGTCCTGGCGGACGGCACAGTCACGACGCTTGGGGAGGTGGCGGTCGACCAACTCCGGCCCCGCGCACGGCAGGCCAGCGGGGAACTCGAGTCCGGGCTCTACCGGACCATCGCCGATCTGCTGGCGGAATCGGAAACCATCGAGACGGCGTATCCGGCGCTGAAGCGAAACGTCTCGGGGTACAACCTGGACCGACTCGTCGCGGAAGCAGAAACCGGGACTGTCAATCTCGCCCGGTTGCTCGCCGGCAGCGAAGGGACCCTCGCAATCGTCACCGAGGCGACCGTCTCACTGGAACCGGTCCCCGAAACGAAGGCCATGGCCCTGCTTCGCTACGACAGCGTCGGGGACGCAATGGCGGACGTCTCCCCCATCGTCGAACACGACCCTGCCGCCGTCGAACACCTCGACGACGTGTTGCTCGATCTTGCCCGTGACACCGGGGAGTTCGGTGATCTCGTGGACGCGATGGTTCCGACGGGGACGGGAGCCGTCCTGCTCGTGGAGTTTTACGCCGATTCCCAGGCAACCGGCAAACAGCGGGTCGCGGCCCTGCTCGCGGACCGGTTGCCGGAGGCGACGACCGAGGCCTCGCCCCCGGAGGACGCCCGGACGACCGACGCCCCGGTGCGGGCAACAGGTGCGAGCGAAGCCCACGAGGCCACAGAACGCGAGCGGTTCTGGAAACTCCGCAAGAGTGGGCTCCCGATCTTGCTCTCGCGGACCACCGATGCGAAACACATCAGCTTCATCGAAGACGTTGCCGTCCCGCCCGAAGCACTGCCCGACTTTGTTGCCGACTTCCAGACGATCCTGTCGGACAACGACACATTCGCCAGCTTCTACGGCCACGCGGGGCCGGGATGTCTGCACATCCGTCCGCTGGTGAACACGAAAACGGTCGAGGGAACCGATCGAATGGCGGCAATCGCAGACGCTGTCAGCGACCTCGCCATGTCCCACGAGGGGAGTATTTCCGGCGAACACGGCGACGGCCGGGCACGCACCCAGTACAACCGGAAACTCTACGGCCAGCGGGTCTGGGAGCTCTCCCGTGACCTCAAGACCGCATTCGATCCGGACTGGCTACTCAACCCCGGGCAGGTCTGTGGCTACGCGCCAGACGAGGACCGTCCCGGGGACGTTCCGCCGCGTGCGGAGATCCCCCAAACCACCGAGAACCTCCGTTTCGATCCGGAGTACGCGTTCGAGTCGGGGTTCGAACCGCGACTTCGCTGGGAGAACGACAACGGGATGCAGGGGATGGCGGAGCTGTGTCACGGCTGTGGTGGCTGTCGCGGCCCACAGGAGACGACCGGCGGCGTAATGTGTCCCACGTACCGTGCCTCCCAGGAGGAGATCACGAGCACGCGTGGCCGGGCAAACGCGCTCCGGCAGGCGATGAGTGGCGACCTCCCGGCCGACCCGACCGGGGAGGAGTTTATGACCGAGGTGATGGATCTGTGTATCGGCTGCAAGGGGTGTGCCCGGGACTGCCCGAGCGAGGTCGACATGGCCAAGCTGAAAGCGGAACTCCAGTACCGTCACCACGAGCAGGGTGGGACGACCATCCGCGACCGGCTGTTTGCGAACATCGACCGCGTCAGTGCGGCCGGGAGCGCGCTCGCACCGCTTGGTCGGTGGGTCCAGAAGCTTCCGGGCAGCAGCCTGCTGGCCGAGAAGCTGTTCGGGATTGCCCGCGAGCGGGAGATCCCGCAGTTCGTCCGGGAGACGCTGGTCGACTGGGCAGACGGACGAACACCTGCTGTGTCCGAATCCGAGGCCGACCACCGGGTGTTGCTCTTCCCGGACACGTATACGAACTACAGTCACCCCGAAGTCGGGAAGGCAGCGGTTCGGGTGCTCGAGGCCGCTGGCGTCCACGTTCGCCTCGCCGACAGCGTGACTGCGAGCGGCCGGGCCGCCTTCTCGAAAGGGTTTCTGGATGTGGCCACGGAGCGTGCCGAACGGAACGTCGAGGTGCTCGCGCCCGCCGTGCGGGACGGTTGGGACGTGGTCGTCACCGAACCGTCGGATGCGGTGATGTTCCAGTCGGACTATCTGGACCTGCTCGACGGTTCCGAGGTTCGGGCCGTCGCCGCGGACACCTACGGGGTCTGTGAGTATCTCGACCGCGGGCGTCTGGACGAACAGCTCTCCTTTGACACGCCGGAGGTATCGCTGGTCTATCACGGCCACTGCCACCAGAAGGCGACGAAACGCGACCACCACGCGGTCGGGATACTCAGGCGGGCGGGGTACTCGGTCGATGCCCTCGATTCGGGCTGTTGTGGCATGGCGGGAAGCTTCGGCTACGAGGCCGAACACTACGCGATGAGTCAGTCGATCGCAGATATCCTCCGGGGGCAAATCGAGGACAGCAACAACGAGGTTGTCGTTGCACCCGGGGCGTCCTGTCGGTCACAGTTGGCCGAGTACGGCACCGACCGTCTCGACGACGCCGGCCGGTCACTGCCGCCCCATCCGATCGAGGCACTCGCCGTTGCGGTGTCCGGACCCGGCGAGTGAACACCTGGCCGTCGTCACAATCACTGCCGTCTATCGAACTGAAACTCCTGCCCGCCGACCGCCCGGTCAGCAAACGCCGTCGGCGAACCGGACGACTGGATGATATCAAATGCGGTCATGAGGTCAGTCCTGGAGATGAGGCCCACCAGTTGGCCGTCCTCGACAACCGGAAGACGACCCACGCTCTCTTGTTGGATCTGCTGGTGTGCTTCCATCGCGTTTGCCTCCGGTTCGATCGTGCTCAGATCCCGGGACATCACCTCGGCGACCTCGTAGGCCTCGCGTTCGACCTGTCGCACCTCGCGTGCGTCGTCGAGCGTGATCATGCCAACGGGTTCCCCGTTCTCGACGACGGGATAGCCGGTGTGGCGTTCCCTGAACATCCGCCCTATCAGTTCCTCGACGGTGGTAGCCGGCGAGACGACGTGGAGTTGCTCCCGTGGCGTCATCACGTCGCGGACGGTCACGTCCTCGAATGCGGCCTTGATACTCGTCTGCTGGGCCTCCCTGGAGGCCGCGATGTAAATAAAGAAGGCAAGCAAGATCAAAAACAAACTCGAAAACAGGCCGAAAATGCCAAGCAGGAACGCAAACACCTTGCCGATTTCAGCGGCCGTCTGCGTTGCCTGTGCACGGGGGCGCGTTCGCGCAAGCAGCGCCCGCAGGACCCGGCCCCCGTCCATCGGAAAGGCCGGGAGCATGTTGAACACCGCGAGAACGACATTCAGGATTGCCAGATAGCCAAAGACGAACAGTCCGGCGTCGAACCCCGCGGGCATCGACAGGAAAAGAGCATAGGAGACGGCCCCGACCCCGACAGAGACGATCGGCCCGGCCACCGAAATCCAGAACTCGTGGCGCCAGTCCTCGGGAAACTGTGCGAAGTTTGCGAGCCCACCCAACAGCCACAGGGTGATCGAATCGATCTCGTACCCGTACCGCATCGCGACGAGCGAGTGACCGAACTCGTGTAGGAGTACACCGGTGAAAAGACCGGAGGCAGCAAGAAAGCCCAGTAGCCACGGTCGGTAACCAACCTCGAGCGAGTCGGTGTTGATCTCGGCGCCAAGCGTGTCGTTGAGAAGCGTCGCAAGCTGGCCGATATCCAGCCCGATGAGGAACGCAAAGATGGGCAACACGAGCAGGAACGTCCAGTTGAGTCGGACAGGAATGTCAAACGCACTCCCGATCTTGAGTCCTCGCATACCCTAACATACGTCCGCCGGCGGCTAAAATGTCGTGACTGTGACTCCCGGAACTGCGTTCAGTAATCAGTGTGGTGTGGGTTCTCGACGGTCTCGTACTGTTCGGCGTGGTCGGTGTAGTCGATGAACCGCGGTGCGTCGGGTTCGAAGGGTCGGTCGAGTGCCTCGAAGGCTTTCTTTTTGTCCCAGCCCTGGAGCTTGCCCACCGCGGACTTGTCCTCGAGGTCGTGATAATCGAGGTACGGTTCGGTGAGTTCCCACGCATCGAGTCCCTGCTGCGTACGGACGATAACCGAGGAGTACTCGTTGGATGAACCGACCGAACCGACGGTTAGATCCGCACAGAAGCCGGTGAAATCTGCACACTCGTCACACCCCTTGAGTGCCGCGTCGTGGAAGTTCTCGATATCCTCCTCGAGGATACGGTTGCCCTCCAGATCATCGACCATCAGCTTGCCGTGGAGGACGTCCATCTTCCCGACGTTCTCGATGTCGATCCCGCGTTGTTCCTGGATTTCCTCGCCGATGAGCTGTTGGTAATTGAAGTTTTTCGTACACATCAGGGCGATCGTGTAGTCGATCGCCCGGACACCCTCCTCCTGGGCGCCGTAGTCCCATTCGAAGTCCTGCAGCGCGCGGATCCCCTCGATCTCACAGGGCGTACCGACGAGTGCCAGCGAGGTGTCCTCCCAGTCTTTCTGGAACTTGTCGTCCCACTTCGAGAAGTCCAGGTGACCAAGCGCCATCGTCTGGCTGTAGATGGTCCCGGTGTTGTCTTTGAGTTC